>MFYY01000038.1:0-449 GCA_001787855.1 Candidatus Riflebacteria bacterium GWC2_50_8
GCGAAAATCCGCAATAAATAGGTACAAAAGTGTGCGTGGGCGCGCTCATCACGTGTCGATACGCCAGCGTGGCCAGGTGCTCATCTATTCAATCCTGCTCCTTGTTGTTCTTGCGTCATTTGTCGCCGTTCTGGTTGGGACACTCATTCCAACGAGCAAATTCACCCGACGATCGACGGACGCCGCGTTCGGTTTGCAGCTTGCCGAATCGGGCATCGATAAAGCAATTTGGTGTTTAAATCATCAGTCGGAGTGTCCGCCTGGATACACCGGAGAAACACAAACGCTTGGTTCTGGTTCGTATACCGTCACTGTCACGCCGTCGGGCAACACAAAAATACTCACCTCAACCGGTACCGTGAACGGTCAGCAACGGACGGTCGAAGTGTCGATTTCTAACGAGTCGTCGACAAACGCCTCTTTCTACTATGGCGTTCAAGCGGGAGTCG
>MFYY01000038.1:607-1350 GCA_001787855.1 Candidatus Riflebacteria bacterium GWC2_50_8
CTGCCGGATGCGATGTTGCTAGCGATGAAATGCAACGGTTTTTCGTGCGGAACACTGACTCGCAGCACTGATTCGCCTACCGGCTGACTGCCCTGAAAATAAAATCGGCCCTGGAAAAGATTGCGGTCAAAGGGGTTGAACTCCTCGATTTCATAGCAGTAGTCGATGAGGCCGCCAATAGCTGCTTCTGGAATTGTAAAGCTGAGCTCCTGATACTGGTCAAAATAAACGCTGCCAGAAGTGCCTTTGGATATCTTAATCTGGTCGGGAGACAGGGTGTGAACCGATCCATCGGGAGTATATGAGCGGGCGTGCAATACTCTTATCGTTTCACGGTTCGGGTCGAAACTTAGTGAGACCTGGGCCTCCCAGAGTGATTCGTCCTGAGCAAGATAGGTGACGCAGCGATAGCGGGAAAGGTTGGTGCCATCCTTGCGATGCTGGTAGTTGCCTTCTTCGGTAACCAGTATTGACTGGGCGTCAGGATACTTCTGCAGCAGTTCCTGTGCTTTCGGTAGAATTTCGGCAAGGTCGGCGCTGTCGGTTGCAAAGACCTCGGTTGCTCTTGTCTGGGCCGTAAAACTGATGTTTTTGATCTCATTGCGATTGATGCGTGTGCTCTCTGATCCGGATACGGCGGTGAGAGTGTTGTCGGCATACTCTATCTGTTCGGCGGCAATGCTTGAATCATCGGTCATGGTTATTACTGCCGTGTTGCCTGTTGTTGAGGCGATCAGAATAGT
>MFYY01000038.1:1444-9014 GCA_001787855.1 Candidatus Riflebacteria bacterium GWC2_50_8
GCAGCATACCTGCTCTTTATCTGATCTGAAGTTGCCGGACAAACAAAAACGGGCGACCCGTAAGGCCGCCCGTTTTCTATGAAAAGTGGCTTATTTTACTGCTTTTACCGGGTTACCGGCTTCGATCCATCCCTGAATTCCTTCGGGATACTCGATAAGATTTGTATAGCCGAGCGATTTAAGGTGATTGTAAAGCGCATTGCTGGCCGGGCACTTGAGATTTGCACAGTAGGTGACGATCAGGGCGTCTTTTTTAGGCAATACTTTTGCAATCTCTTCGGCCTTTGATTCAGCATTGAGAGAAAGGGCGCCGGCAATTCGTTTGCCATCATCGTATTTGCCAGAGCGGGCATCTAGAATGATCATCGGCACTCCACTGTCAATAAGGGTTTTGAGCCCCAAAGTACTGACTGTGGGGACGTTTTTGACAGACTCTTTATGATCAGCGTGCTCTTTATGAGTTTCTGATTTAGCGGATTCCTTTTCGTGCTTGTGGGCCGGGTCGGTTGATGCACAGACATCGCCTTCGCAGGCTTTTTCTGTGTAGGCATCAGAACAGGATTCAACGCCTGAGCAGCTGCTGCATCCGGCCTCTGCGTGCAAGTGTCCGGCGAAAAAGCTTATGAGCAGCACCGAAAAAATAACTATTATATGTTTCATAACGACTCCTTATAGGTGATATGTACTTGTTCTTACTCTCATTTTAATTGATATTGGTTTAATGTCAAATTAAATTTTTCCGAGAAGAAACTTTAGTGGCAGATGCAGTCTGCCAGCCCATCTGGCTTCGCAATGGGTTGCCTGCTCTTCATAATAGCCCATCAGGTTATGCCCTTCAATGAATCCATGCTCTTTCAATAGTTTCATCATGTCGAAATAAGAGCGTGCGATCGGTGGTTCGAACTCACCAGCATCGAGATACAGTCTGGCATCAACCGGCTTGAAGCTGTTGTGTGAGATCTGGTTGAAAATCATGCCGCTGGTTTTTTGAAATGCCGATGACAGGCCGGCGGCCAGAGCAAAGCTTTTCTCATAGGCATAGAGCATCTGAAAAGATATCAGTCCGCCCATCGAGGAGCCGATCAGGGCGTTATCCTGCGCCAGTTTCGATACGTTAAAGTTGGCCTCGACCCATGGTTTGACCTCATTAACGATGAATTCTGCGTATGCTTTACCTTCCTTCGTGAACAGGTTCAGTTCTTTCATGCGGTCGGCTGAGTTTGGAATGCCGACAACGATGCATTGGCGCAGCTCACCACTGGAAATCAGCCTGGTTACTGTTTCGTCAACTTTCCAGTCGACGCCGGCAAAAGCTTTGGCGGGTTCAAAGAGGTTCTGGCCATCGTGCATGTAGATAACTGCGCAGGGCTCACCGCTGGCCTGATAGCTGTCGGGGAGCCAGACCTGGACCGACCTCCTGTATTTCAGGTCTTTGCAGGGAAACTCCACGCTGTTAACAAGGCGGCCCTGAACCGGGTCAGATTCAATGTCACGCTGGTCAAGCCAGCCAACAATATTGACCTGGATGTCTTCATTCTTGTTAACTTTGATGACCAGATTGTCTGGCGGCACTACATCTGGATTGTAGATGCCCTGGGTTTTCCAGCTTCCCCGGGTGATTTTGCATTCAACTATGCTGCCACCCGGTGCGGCCAGTTCAAGCGCGTAGGTGCCATCGTTGCGTGGTTCTAGTTTTCGGCCTGCCGGATCCCATTCGCCAAGGTCTGGCATGCTGCCGGTGATAAAAAGACTGTCGTCATCCGGTAATGCCGTTTTGAGGCTGATGTTGAGGTTTATTTTGTAAAGAGCATTTGCTGAGGTGTGATTATGTGACTGCATACTGTGATTCCTGGTATGTTTTGTGCTTTTTTTTAGACTTTTCACGCGGTTATGAAAAAGCCGGCGCCATCTGGCACCGGCTTGTCAGAACTTACAGGGCGTTTGCCATCAGTTCGGCCACCTTGCGGTTGAAACCTGAGGGGTCAGGCAACTGGCCACCTTCGGCGAGCAGAGCCTGGCCATAGAGCAGTTCGGCATATTCAGAGATTTTGGAGTTTTCCTTGTCTTTGATGAATATTTCGTGCATTTTGCCAAGCAGTGGATGCCCGGGATTAAGCTCCAGAGTGCGCTTTACCTGCGGCACATCTTTTCCAGATGCTCTCAGCAGAGCTTCAAGATGTGGCGTCATTTCGCCTTCTTCGCTGACCAGACAGGCTGCCGAAGAGCTCATGCGACCAGAAAGCCTTACTGCCTTGATATGCTTGTCCAGTTTATTCTGGATGAGCTCAAGAAGGGTTTTCCATTCTTGTTCTTTCTGCTTGAGTGTTTCTCCGGTTTTCTTGCGCTCTTCTTCGGAACCAAGCTCAAGGCTGCCGCGGGCTGCCGACTTGATCTTTTTCTGTTTGTATTCAGAAGTATATTGTACCCAGACTTCGTCGACCGGGTCAGTCATTAGAAGCACTTCGCAGCCTTTATCTCTGAAAGCTTCGAGATGCGGGCTGTTCTCGATTACTTCGCGCGATTCGCCGGTCAGGTAGAAGATTTTATCCTGATCTGCTTTCATCCGCTCTACGTATTCGCCCATGGTAAACCAGTCAGTGGGCGAAGATGTGCTCTGAAACAAGCAGCATTCAAACAACTTTTCACTGTTAGCTGGTTCTTTAAACAGTCCTTCTTTGATTACTGCTCCAAAATGTTTCCAGAACTCGATGTATTTTTGCCGGTCTTCATTGAGCATTTTCTTGAGAGTGTCGAGAACCTTGCGGGTAACGCTCTTGCGAATAGTTTGAATAAGGCGGTCATGCTGCAGAATTTCGCGTGAAATGTTCAGAGAAAGGCTTTCAGAGTCGACTACGCCTTTTACGAAGCGCAGATAGTCTGGAATAAGCTCTTCACAGTCATTCATGATGAAAACGCGTTTTACATAAAGATTGATCCCGCGTTTAGAATTGGGCATGAACAGGTCGAATCCTGGCTTCTCGGGGAGAAAGAGCAACGAACTGAATTCGTTTGAAGTGCCTTCTGCCTTGAAATTGATCCATTTCAGCGGACTGTTCCAGTCATGGCTGATGTGTTTGTAAAACTCGCGGTATTCTTCCTCGCTGACTTCTTTTTCAGGGCGCAACCAGATTGCCTTCATTGAATTGAGTGTTTCGTCTTCGACAACGGTTTCTTCTTTGGCGCCTTCTTTCGGCTTGCCATTCTCGTCGCGCTCAATCTGGGTTCTTTCAACCGACATTTTTATCGGATACCCGACAAAATCAGAATATTTCTTAACAACCTGGCGTAATACCCATTCCTGAGTAAAATCCTGAAAGTCTTCGTCTTCTTTATCTTCCAGCTTAAGATGCAGTGTTACACAGGTGCCCTGCGTTTCGCGACTGGCTTCTTCAATTGTGTAATTGCCTTCCCCGCTGCTGACCCATTTCCAGGCCTTTTCTTCTCCGGCTTTGCGGCTGATCAGTTCTACTTTGTCGGCCACCATGAAACTTGAATAAAAGCCAACCCCGAACTGACCGATCAGTTCGGGGATGCCTTCCTTCTTCTCGTTTGCCTTCTTGAGAAGGTCGGCAAATTCGCCGGTGCCGGACTTGGCAATAGTTCCGATGTAATCGATGATTTCATCATGCGTCATGCCGATGCCGTTGTCAGAAATAGTCAGAGTGCGTTTTTCAGAGTCTGTACTCAATCTGATGTGCAGATCTTCTGACATTCCGCGTAGATTCTCGCTGGTCAGCGAATTGAATCTGAGCTTGTCGAGCGCGTCTGATGCGTTCGATATCAGTTCACGTAAAAATATTTCCTTGTGTGAGTAAACTGAATGAATCATCAGATCAAGAAGTTGTCGCGCCTCAGTCTTGAATTCATAGGTCGTTGCCATAATCTTATTAACTCCTTATTGCTTATGATTACAGTTTGAGATTGTTTTCAGAGAAATATAAACAACATTTCAGCTAAAAGAGCAATAGCAAATTTGCTGAAAGCATACAAATATGCCGAGTGCAGAACCAGTCCTATTTTGGCGTTTAAGACTCTTTAAAGCAGCATCGGCCACGTCAGTGAGTGGTTATCTTCTTCGGTTGCGCGGCGGGCCATCGCGGCGCTGCGGGCGTTCCTGTCTGGGTGGGCGCTCCTGTCGAGGTTGCGCTTTTACCGGCTCTTCATGATCTATGCCGCGACCAACCTTGATAAGCTGTTGATGAAATGAGTCGAGCAACAGAAGAAAAAGTTCTTCGCCGTGTTCGTGTTCGGTCAGCTGGCGGTATAGACCCTGATACCGTTTCATGCGCTCTTTTACTGCCGTCGAGGCATCTCTCAGATTTCCTTCGAGATGGGCGACGAGCTTTTCTGAAAGTCGGTCTCTGACCTGTTCTTCGCTGGGAGTCTGGCGTTCTTCCATTGCGATTCCTGCTCTGCGCGCGAATTTTTTGAGGTCGACAGCTTCGATTGTAGATACCATGCTGATGGCGACGCCACGGTTGCCGGCTCTGGCTGTGCGACCGGCGCGATGAATATACTGGTCAGTGTCTTTGTGCATGTCGTAAATGAACACATACTCAAGATTGCTGATATCGATACCGCGCGCCGCAATGTCAGTGGCTACCAGAAATCGCAGCTGTTTTTTCTTGAGTTTTTCCATGACCGTTTCGCGCGCGCCCTGGCTGAGATCGCCGCTGATCTGGTCCGCGTCATAACCGAATCGTTTCAGCAATGCCGCTACATATTCGACTTCGTTGCGGGTATTGCAGAAAATAATTGCGTTATCGGGGTCTTCGAGTTCGATGACCCTCATCATCGCGCGATCTTTGTGCATCGGGTCAACGGTATAAAAGATGTGGTCCATCTCTGAAACATGTACGCCATCGCCAGAGTAAGACAAAAAATCTGGTTCGCGCAAAAACTGGTTGGCCAGGCGCTTGACGCTGTCGGGCATTGTCGCTGAGAACATCGCCGCTACCTTCTGCTTCGGCATGAATTCACCGATACGAATCATGTCGCGATAAAAGCCCATCGACAGCATTTCGTCAGCCTCATCGAAAATCAGGTATTTAAGCGTTTTCAATGAGAGCGTTCCGCGAATCAGATGGTCGAGAAGCCGGCCTGGGGTAGCAATTACCAGCTGGGCTCCAGCCTTGAATGCATCGAGTTGCGGACGGTAGGAAGTGCCGCCATAAACCGCAACTGCCGTTGTATCAAGATTCTCAGCCAGAATTTTATATTCATTATAAACCTGAACAGCAAGTTCTCTCGTTGGAATCAGAATAACAGCCTGGCAAACTTTGGCAGTGCCCTTTATCCGTTCGAGCAGAGGCAGTAGAAATGCCGCTGTTTTGCCGCTTCCGGTGCGCGACTGCACGATTACATCGCGTTTTGCCAGCAGGTATGGCGATACGCCTGCCTGCACGGGCATAAGCTCTTTCCAGCCTCTGGCAGTCACTGAATTCTGCAATTCAATACAGAAGTCTGCAATCTGTGCGGGAGGCAATACCTCCATGAAGGCCTTGGGAGTGTCGTGTTGTAATTCCTGGGATTCTTCCATCTGTTGCATAAAATACCTTTCGTAGATGGCCGATAAAAGCAGGTAAAATCCTGTATGTCTCTCGACCATGATTTTTCGAGAAAAAATGTTTGCCTGCTGCAGTGAGACAGAAAAATATCTGTAGCTGCATCGGGCTTGTGTCGCCTGTTGTTCGAACCGGCTTATACACTATATTACTTCTTAGCCAATAAGAAAACATTTTTTTTGTGCGCGGCAAATTTGCCTCGCTATTCTGTGTTTGTTTTTTTGTGATGCGGCATAATTGCCTCGACTGTATTCGGGTTTAAACAGGTGCTGAGATTTTAATTCTAATGAGCAGGAGCAAGGTTCTTGATGTGCTACACTGAGATAACCCTGATAACGCTCGGACTTTATGCTGGCTTTGCGAGATCAGATTATAAGCGGGTGTTTTGTTACGGGTGCGTTATCTGGTTGCCGCCAGATGGTAGAATCATTACCTGCTGATATCGGAAAATGGTTTCCTTGCAGTTGCAACAACAGCTTTTGCTCTGTTTGTGACTCATAATCTAAATTATGTCGGTTGCCTGGAAGCAGGTGCCGGCCAAATAAAGGTTCTGCGCAAGGCTGCTTTAATTTAAAAAGCTATGGCACAATAATTGCTTTTGTAACCTAGAAGTATGAATTCTCTAATCAGCTCGCTGGTTTGTTTGATTAGATCTATAGACTGGCTGTATTTCTGATATTGGCTAATAGTCGGGTTCCCAGAAGGTTGGTTGAAATCAGGAGCTGAAGTTCCCTGGCTAAATGCCAGGGTCTTTTTTTACCCTTTACCTTGCTTTTCGTTTTTGGAAGAAAACTCTAAATCAGTCTCGGGGTCAGAGGGGTGCGCATCCAGAGTATCTTCGCTGACCAGTATCTGCTCAAGAGGATTTGGCTGTTCTTCTTCGCTGTCATCTGCCCCCTCGTCCCATTCGTCTGCGGGTCTGGTGTTCGGCTTGAAAAAAAAGAAAAATACCAGAAAAAGAATGAGAAAGAACAGGTCGCCGGCATATTTTGCCCAGGCCGGTGATTCAATTCCATTCATGGACGCAGCCCTCCCTGCAGGCGTTTCAGCGAATTCAGCCAGTGCTGAATTCTGTCGGTCAGGTCATTGATGAGAACTTTTACAAAATCCGCTGCCTTTCCGCAGTCGAAGACCGGCTGACCCTGACCGCTCTGACTCAGCATTACTTCGCCCGGCGGCGGGTATAGCCAGATGCCATCTTCAGGTACATAATCATCGCTGCCCGGGCTGTAATTGTCGGGGTCAACCAGGGTTGGGCAGAAATGCAGCATCACCGATGTTTCTTCTACAGCAGCATGCCCGCCAGGCTCTGTGTTGAAGATCGGTTCGACATGCTTTTCTGACAGCAGCCACCAGTTAATAACTGATATGGCGATAGGGTGTCGGCGCACGACGCGCCTCACCAGTTTATTCAGGGCGTCGCGATTGCCGCCATGCCCGTTAATAATTATGATCGTTTTAAAACCCTGGTTGTAAAAATTTTCGACAATCTGTTCAAAAAATTTTGCATAAAGATCTTCGGGAAAAAAACTTGCGGGCGAAGTTTGTGCCAGCATGTTGGTTATGCCGTATTCGAAAGAGGGCGCCAACGCTCCCTGCAGGTTAATGCTGAGTTCTTCGGCTATTTTCTCGGCGCAGATGGTGTCAGTGCCAACTGGCAGGTGACGGCCATGTGCCTCAAGGGTTCCGACGGGCAGAAAAAGAGGTGCTTCGCGGGCCAACAGAGACTCAACTTCAACAGTATTCATACATTTCAGAAATTTTGCAAGCGGTCTGGGCATTAGTAGTCTCACTTGTCGATTTTTATACTCTTTGACATTCATGCTATCACATTTTTTGGCCATATAGATTGTCGCCAGCAAAAAAACTGTCGGCCAACTTTGTTTAGAGAAGCATTGAACTATAGTATAATGAGCCGGCGGCTTGATACCCGGCCGATTTTATACCCGGAAGCAAGAAGTGGAAACAACAGGAAAACCACAGCTGGTCGATGCAGTTGCAATAAA
>MFYY01000039.1:0-461 GCA_001787855.1 Candidatus Riflebacteria bacterium GWC2_50_8
AAGAAATATCCTTTAATTCTTATCTCGTTTATTTATTTCCTTGATTATCTAACCAAGAGGGTAATACCCAAGTTAATGGTACTTAGCAAAATATACTATAATCTGACTCAGGGAAGAAACAGGGTATTATCGAAGACAGAGGTACTTGGCAGACTGGTATATTGCGGATATGATATTGTTGAAGTAAAAAAATTTAACGGAATAACATATGTCATAGCAAGAAAAATAGTTCAATTGGATGAAATACTTGAAAGTAAAAGATATGGTCCGCTGCTTAAATTAAGAAGACTTGGCAAAAACGGGAAAATGATTGAGGTATTAAAATTCAGGACGATGTATCCTTATGCTGAGTATTTGCAAGCCTATATTTATAAAAATTACAGTCTGCAAAAGGGTGGTAAATTTAACCGCGATATGAGAGTCAGTACACTGGGAAGGTTTATGCGCAGATATTGGATCGA
>MFYY01000039.1:512-812 GCA_001787855.1 Candidatus Riflebacteria bacterium GWC2_50_8
CACCATTCAGCGCGTCGAGCAACAGTCGCTCATAAGCATCGGGCCGATAGTCACCGAATTCGTTGTCATACGAGAACCGCATGCCAACATCAGAGACCTGCAGCTTCATTCCGGGCGGTTTTGAATTCACCTTGAGAATGATGCCTTCGTTTGGCTGTATTCTAATATGCAGGCGGTTCGCTTCAATTTTGCCGCTGAAATCCTTGAAAATAGAGTAGGGAAGCGGTTTAAAGCTGACGACTATCTCGGTAATGTTTCGTTCGAGACGTTTGCCGGCCTGCAGGTAAAACGGAACTCCGC
>MFYY01000039.1:894-7543 GCA_001787855.1 Candidatus Riflebacteria bacterium GWC2_50_8
ATAGCCAAGAACTGTTTTTGCATCAACTTCTCCGGCTACATACTGCGCTCTGATCGTTTCTGCCTGGATCTCTTCCGGGCGGTATTTTCTTAATGCCTTGAGAACCTTGTTTTTCTCAAGGTGCAGATCACCAGGCTTGTGAGAAAGCGGCGGTTCTATCGCGACCATGCACAAAACCTGCAACAGATGGTTCTGCACAACATCGCGCAGAATTCCAGTCTGGTCAAAATAGCCGGCGCGGCCGCCGATTCCGATATTCTCAGAAAAAGAGATCTGTACATTGTCGATGAAGCGATTGTTCCATCCCGGTTCGAAAAAGGTATTGGCAAATCGCATGAACAATATGTTCTGTACTGCTTCTTTGCCGAGATAGTGGTCTATTCGCAGAATCTGGTTTTCTTTAAAGGATTCGAGCAGCTGTTGATTTAATTCTCTGGCGCTGGCCAGATTCTGCCCGAAAGGTTTCTCTACCAGAATACGCTCCGGGCAATGCATGTCAGCGTTGGCCTCTGAAAAAGGCCTGATCAGCTTGATAAAGCTCTGCATGCTGCCTGGCGGAACCGCGAGATAAAAGAGTCGCGCCGGAGCCGCCAGAGGCTCGGCTGCCAGCAATCTTTGTTTGAAATCCTCAGGTTCGTTTGTCAGCGACGGATTCGCACGAAGATATCTGATGCGGCTCTTAAGCCCGTTGAAGCCGTTGGCAAAGCGGCTGTCTTTCTTGAACAAAACAGCCTCGCGCTGCATCAGGTGTTCTAGAAAACCTTCGGTGCTCATATCGGCACGGCCAGTTACAAACACGTGAAAATCATGCGCCAGCAGCCCGGCATCATGTAGCCTGCAAAGAGCTGGCAGCAGCTTGCGACTGGCCAGGTCGCCAGTACCCCCGAAGATTACTATCGAAGCGGCACAAAAGAATTGCTGGCTCATTTTTTCTTGTCTTTTAAGAAGGCCTGAATGCTGCGGTCATAAGTCTTCTCACCGGCAGCCGAAAAAAAACATCCAGGAATCTCGCCCATATTGCGGTGATAGGCTACGCATTCACAGCATTTCTGGCGCTTTCCACACGAATAAGTACAGGCACAGGGCAGTTTATTTGAACATTCAGCCATTTTATATCCTCCATGCTTTACTAATAATCAGTCTAATTGCTGATCAGCGGCCGGTAATCCGTTTCTTCAGGCTTTTTCGCAGGCGGTTAGCTTCGAGATAGAAGCTGGCGATTTTCAGAATCAGTCGGTCATTGGCGCTGGCCTTAATAATATGCGGGAGTACGAAAACAGTGTCAGATCCAGTTTTATACCATGCCCGGTAACCGTTGTCGGTCATCCAGTTGCTGATTTCGTCGATATATGGGTTTACGTAAGCAGCTCCGTGCGTTTCGAGCGAAATTACTGCCGGGCGGCTGCGCATGGTTTTGAGCACAAACCATTCGGCGCCCTCGACGTCGACACTGAGCAGATCTATGCTGCCATCGTCGATTCGGTCAAACGGAACCGCCTGAACAACGAACTTGTCACCATCATCGACCTGATAATTGTCGTTTTGAATGGCCGGAGAGGCCTTGAGTTCGCTGACAAATGTCGATGCTTCACGCTGAACCAGCTCTATTTCGCCTGCGCGGTCGAAAATGGCTAGTTCGTGCAGGGTGATATTGCTGCGATCGCTGAAATGCTCTTTTATCTGCTGTATCGATCTCGGGTCTGGTTCGACAAGTGTTGTTCTGACCCCAGCCTTGATAAAATCGTAAATGTTAGAAGTTTGCGGCTTGTAAACGCCAACTTCCGCAACATGAGCCGGTTTGAAACCAGTAACGGAAAGTCTTTCAAAAAGGGATCTTCGGTTGAGTAATTTATTCATGCTGTCTTTCTGGTTGCTCTAACCATGTGGTCTGCTTCACATTCAATGATTATCAAGAACCTGTTTAATTCACTCTGAGAATAGCATCGCTGCACTCAGCAGTCAAACGCCGAAAGTATTATTCTCGTGTCAGGGCAGGGGCCCTGACACGAGAACGCTGTTATTTAATCTGGCTGGCGCGTATGTAGTAGCTGTCACCTACCGTGTCTGAGCTGAAGGGTGGGGCCATTTTGGCGCCAGCTCCTTCGGGAGTGCGCATAGTCAGGATAAATACGCGGGCCAGGCCATGCGCCTGATCTTCTGGCTTCTGCACCGCCAGCAGCACTGGCAGTCCATACATGATTGGCTGGCCGAGCAGATCCTTTTTCTGAACCGACCATTCACCTGTGATAACAGTGCCGAGAACGTTGTATTTATGCTTGTCGTCTTTGCCCCAGCTGTTCTTCAGGTAATCAAGCGCACCTGCGCGGTCTGTGTCATTGCCTTTGCATGCCGGCCAGCTGCGCTGGTCTATTTTTGCTTCGAATAGTTTGGCGTCTTCGGCAAGCTTACTGGCGATGCCGGCGTCAGGAGTATAACCAGGAACATTCTTTGTGCAGAATTCTTCGAGTTTCTTGATCTCGGCATGTCTTTCGAGCCGGTAAAAATCATGGCGTGACGACAATGATGAGAGTTCCTGGTCGATCATGCCCTTAACCTTTTCGCCGATTCGGGCAGGAACAGACTCAATGTCTGTCATCGCCTTTTTAAAGTTTTCCCAGGGGTATACCGCTTCCATGCCGCCAGTGGCTTTTTCGATTGCGTCACGATCATTACCATATTTTGCTTCAAAGTCGGTCAGGGTTCTGGTGATCTCTGCTTTTTTGCCAGAATACTCGCTCAGCAGCGTAAAGGCTTCAGCTATTTTCGCTATTTCATTCTCGTAGCTGAGGTTGTTTATTGGGGTAAAGTATTTGTTGTCATACTCATCCCATAAGGCTTTGAGAGAGCCGGCGGCTTCGCCTGCAGCTGTCTCGCCGGATTTCTGTTTTTCAACGCTCGCGCGGGTTTTTGCCAGTTCAGCGCCGGCCCAACTGCTGACGCTGGTGACACGCTCTTTCACCGCGATAAAATCAGGATGTTCACTGGCAGCGTCTTCTGCGGCAACCGCCGCGACTTTTTCCAAAAGCCCGGGCAGGCTGTCTATTTTCTGCTGAATACTGTCGAAAGTAGATTCGATGCTGTAAGGAGAATAGTCTTCCTGAATGCGCAGCATGCGGTCTTTTTCGTATTTTTCGAGCGAATCAAGAGTCTTCGTCAGTTCTCTCATCTCCTGTGCGGTTTTGCGTGGCAAAGCTTTTGCCTTGCTGCTTGCTGCTGCTTGTGGGGTTGGTGTTTTGTTCATCACTTTCGCGGCGTCGGCGGGTACTTTGTTTGTCTTTTTTGCAAGGTCGCCCTGCAGTTTGCCAAGCTTCTGCTCGAAAGCACTCAGCTGTTTGTGCTGTGGATAAAGCTTTTTCAGGCTCTCGATGAGTTCGCCACACTTTTTAACCCCTGCATCAGCAACGTCGAGTTTTCCGTTAAACATCGCACTCTGCGCGCTTCTCAGCTCGGAGTTAAATTGCTTCTCAAGCTCTTTAACATCCTGTGCCAGCACCGGCCGGCAAACAAACGCGCAAAACAAGGTAATAACAAGTAGAAAAAGGTATCTCTGTTTCATCTCTGCTCCTCTGAAATTTTATATTTACGTTACCCCATTTTATATCAGTTTTCAGTTCTTGCCAACGCCTGGGAATTTTGCCCGGTAACAACTCTGTTGCAGCAGGACAACCGGATTCTACTAAAAAATGAATCACTATTTTATGCGCTGGTCACATCTGCTTAAAAATCACTGGTATTTTGTACGATTCCTTATACATTTGTTAACTTTGGAGCAATGTGTATTTGCCCATATGATGTTTTGATGGTTGGTGAGATTATGAAGAAAAACCTTAAAGGGTCTTTATTGAAGGGAACAGGAGTTATTCTGCTGCTGGTAGCCTTTTTGATCAGCCTTCTCGAAGCCGGCGGTGATGGCAGAACTGGTGAATACTTTTCTCAGGCGCCATCGATAACCCATCTCAGCCCTGAATCAGTAAAGGTGAGCTGGACGCCATACCCGGGGTTCAACGCCAGCACTCACTATCAGGTGCAGACCAACCACGCTCTCTACGGGTTTTCGACCAAGCTGACATCGCAAACTGTCGAGCATTTTGCACCGGGCGGCACATACAGTGTGGCAGTTGTGACTTACGATAATGGCGCCGCCGTCGGCGTATCCAGCCCGACCACAATTTTGATGGCGCCGGCTGCGCCTGCCGAAATCGGCACTTACGACCTTGGCTCGGCTTCTGTCGGCCTATTCTGGCAAAGAGTCGACACAGCGATCGGATATCGCGTTTATCAGGCATCAGACACCTTGCTTCAAGAACTCACGGCTACTCAGACTAAGGTATTGCTGAGCGGTTTTACACCGGGCAGCCTGGTCAATTTTCGCCTGACAGCCTTCAATACTACCGGTGAATCTTACTATGCTGATATAGCTGTGCAACTTTTGCCACCACCACCGGTTTTCTCGGTAATCGAAAACCAGATTGGCGCCGACTGGTTCTCTTTTAAATGGACACCGGTCGAAAATGCCATGTCATACCAGGTTCTGATCAACGAAGCGGTAGTTGCGACACTCGCATCAAGTATAACTGAGCATCGCATAGAAGGACTGCCAGCGGGCGACACGATTTCGTTGCGCATGACCGCGCAAAACCCCGCCGGCTATTCGGATCAGTCAGAAGCGCTGCTCATTCAACTGCTTCCGGCGGCTCCGGTATTGGCTTTGACCGAGGTATCGTCTTATTCCTGCACTCTTCAGTGGGCGGTCGCTAATGGTGCCGCTTATTACAAGGTTTACGAGAACGACCAGTGGGCGATATTCAATGTTCCGTCTTCGATCAACACTGTAACAGTCACTCAGAACATCATTGCCGGCATGACCGCCACCTACACGGTTCGCGCCGTAAATGGCACCGGCGAATCGGCGCATTCCAACCCGGTGGTGGTTACCTATACCAGCACTTCAGCCATTGTCAGGAACGGTGGCGATCTAAATGGCGTGCAGGCAACCTTTTCGCAGTTCAGCGATAAATTACCTGAGTCATTGCGAGGGCAGCCGCTGGTATGGGTCTATTTCCCGCCCGAACTCGAAGGGCCGACTCTCGAACTTGAAACTTCATATTTTGAGTTTCTGACAGCCACGCCGGAGCTTTCGTCGGTGCGCTTTATCGGTGTTTTCACCAGCGATGTTTCTAAAGTGAGGGTTGCCAAACGCCCCAATCTTACCTGGAAAAAAGTATCACGAGCACGTCAGGTCAAGATCCCCGGGCATCTTCCGATGGTGCGCTTTTACGGCCCTGATGGCTCTCTGCGCCACATGATCCGCATTTCGATGGCGATCATGTCGCCTTATGACGTGTTCAAGGAAATCCCCGAGGCTTTTGAGCGTTCTGACAGCACCATGCTGCAACTCTATCAGGAAAACCGCGATCGCTTTGAAACCCTGCATCAAAAGTAGATAAGCCGTCAGCACTATAGCAGCTTTAACATACAGATAATTGTGAAATTCTCCGATCTGTGTAAATTCCAGGGTGGTTTACATAATAATCTGACGTCCTGGCTTTGCCGTTGCCGTGCTGACTGTAATTTGATAAAGCCTTCTACAGACATGTGGCAGAGCTGCTGGCATAAGATCGAGCAATATAAAAAGCCCGGGCGCACTTTTTTGCACGCCCGGGCCAGTTAAGCGCAGATACTCAGATTACTTGTCAGTTACCTGCATCACGAAGCTTTCTGAATGACTGTTGAATTCAGGAGCATACATGCACTGAATCTCTGCCATTCCGCTCTGATAAGTGCCCTGATGCTGCACACGCAGTTCATACTCGAACACATAAACGCCTTTGGGCAGGTAATCGATGTAGAAGTGCGTTGCCGTATCCTTGGTAGCCTCATAGTAGGCGAGACCGTCCTGATACTTGTAGTGTGATATCACGTTGAGCGGTTCCATACCACTGCCGCGCTGATCTTTCATATGGATGTATTCCATGTCGCGGTCGGTGCGCAGCTCGATGCGCACAACAACCAGGTCGCCAACCTTCAGCGCGCCCTGAACCGGCGAAATGGTCGGTCCCTTGTCGGTGTCGCGCTTCACGAACAACGCTTTTTTGAGCTTGAGGTTAGTTTCGTGCGGGGTGACCTTGCTCATGTCTTCGAGATACTGCCAGTGAACGGCGCCCCAGGCAATACCCTCGTCTTCTTTGATCAGCTCAATGTTGCCCATCTCAGATTTTACCTCTGAGCCGGCGTAAATCTTCTGATAATAGCCAGTGCCGGCCTCGACACGCTCGGGTTTGACTTCTTCGCCGCCGAGCAGCACTTTGACCAGCTTGTCAGAGGCGAGCAGGTTGGCGCCGCGCAGCAACAGCGCGTAAACCGCGTCTGAGGTCGCTTTTGTCGTCTTCCAGTTCTGCGTCTGTTTCTGCTTGAGCAGCCAGATCTTGCAGTCTTCAACTGCTTCTTTGTCGTTGGCGACTTCGGCGAACATTTCGATCATGACTGCCTGAGTCTCGATCTCAGCGCGGTACCACCAGAACGACAACTCGTTTTCGCGCCAGAAACGACCAAGCTCCTCGTCGGTAACGCTGCGTTCCTTGATGCTTTTTACGATGTCGGCCGGAACGGTCTTGTCGCCAAATCGCTGCAGTGCGATTGCTATGTGCCC
>MFYY01000039.1:7554-10725 GCA_001787855.1 Candidatus Riflebacteria bacterium GWC2_50_8
ATGAAGAAGTCTACAGCGGTTTTGCTGCCAGACGGAATCGGTCTTTCTTTCAGAAAGAAGCTGCGGCCATACAGGTAGAGAGCCGTAATCGGGCTGATGTTGGTGCGTTTCTCATAGCCCGGGTGCCTGATGATTTCGCGGTATACTTCGTCGATCCAGTTGTCGAGATGATTGAGCGACTTGAGCGCGATGTTAACGTTGACATCGACGCCGAGATGGCGCATGCGGCCATAACCGGTCATGATATAAAGCGTGATGAAAGAATTAACGCGTCCGCCAGGAAACCACGGGAAGCCGCCATCAGAAAGCTGCATCTGCTCGAGTTTTTTGTTGCCGCTGCTGAGTTCGCGGTCCATGCGGGCACGATCGAATAGAATGCCGATCTTGTGCTTCTGCTCGGTCTCGCTCTTGGCATCTAGAACCCACGGGGTTTCGAGCAGAGTAACCGCTTTGAGGTGCTCGTTTTTCTCAAGGTTCGAGAATAGTGCCTTGCCACCCTGGGCGGCTTCTGCTTTCCAGGTATCAAACACTCTCTTGATCTTGGGGTCAGAATTAGCAATGAACGAAGCGATGCTGTTAGCGTAAATGCGATTGAAGATCTGCTCAGAGCACTCGTGTGGAAACTCGATGAGGTAGGGGAGAGCCTGAACCGCATACCATGCCGGATTCGAAGTGACCTCAACGGTGAGGCCCTGGTGCTTGAGGCTGTCTGAGTTTTTCGACTCAACCAGTTTTTTAAAGTTGAATTTCTTGCTGGCAGGGCCCTTGATCGGCAGAGGCAGCGATTCGGTTACGAAGATATGCCGCGAAAGAATCGGCAGCATGCCTTCTTCGCCGTCAGACAGGCTGTTGGTAGCACCAACAACCGTGTATTTAACCACTCCTGGTGCGTCGGGCACATTGAGTTCCCAGCCGAATGAACGTGATTCGCCGGCCGGAACACTGAATTCGAAAGTTGGCTTGTTAAGCTTGAACTCAGCGTTACGATCAGCATCGGTAATGGTGTCCTGAAGTTTCAGACGAACCTGACCCTTCTGCTCAATTTCTGAGAGGTTGGTGACCTTGGCGGTAAACACCAGCTTGTCGCCTTCGCGCATGAATCTTGGCGGGTTCGGCTGAACCATCAGGTCTTTCTGGGTAACGGTTTCGCCAATAAGCTGACCAGCCTGTAGTGAGGTGCCGTGCGCAAATCCCATGAACTTCCATGTGGTGAGCGCTTCGGGCATGGTGAATTCTACAGAAACCTTTCCGTCAGCATCTACGGTCAGATGCGGCTGGAAAAAGGCTGTCTCATTCAGGTTGCTGCGCGCAGAAACCTTGTCGAGATTGACGTCTGGAGCAGCTGCGCCAGCATCTACCGGGCTGGCTTCCTGGGGCGCCATGGCGCCGCCAGCGACTGACTCTTCGTCGCTCTCGAAAGAATCTGCCATTTCCATTTTTTTGCTTTTTTCCATCAGCATGCCGTCAGCTGCCTGTGGCGACGCCATCATTGAAGGCATTGGCGGACCATTTTTGCCTCTGCTCATGCGCATGCCTTTGCCTTCATAGCCGTAATCATAGCCGAACAGATCTTGCTGGATGTTGCTGGGCAGCTGTGGATACTCGCGATAACCGATTCCTGGATAACTGTTCAGGTCATTACGCCACATATAGAGGCTTTGTGCCTGATTTGAGCCGGTTGAAGACACACGGTTGTAGTCGTTATAGAACACCGGGAAGTTTGCCGGCCAGCTGTGCGGCGCAAAAGCATCAAGGCTCGCGTCATACATGCCGGCGACCATTTCAATGGCGCTCTTTTCGGCATCTTCGCCGGTAATTTCGATTTTCCAGGTGTCTTTCTGGGCGGGCTGCATCTTCGAGGTCATGTGCGCGAACTTGAGCTGCAGCTGCTTGTTGCTCCAGGGAACAGTTGCCACGTGAGTATGGAAATACTCGCGGTTTTCCTTGATCTGCATGACTCTGACAATGAAGCCGCCGCGATGCTCCTCGGTGACTGGCAGCTTTATCTGCACTTTCCCTTTGTTAACGTCTGTCCAGAACGCCTGAACGATTTTTTTACGATGTTCGACTTCGATATATGCCGGGCCTTTGCCGTAACCGGTGGCCCAGAAGGCGTTAAAGGTATCGCCGGGTTTCAGCGCACCGCTGACATCTCTGAAGAAGAACGGGATGTTGATGGTAAAGTTTTCGCTTTTGTTATCGACCACCATGAAGTTAAAAATCGCGTTGACCGGGTTGTTGTAACGGTCGCGGCTCTGCGCCTTGATACGATAGGCGCCTTCGGGCAGTTTGAGTTCACAGGCGAAGTTGCCATCAATACTGGTGTTAAAAGTCTGTTCGAAGACAACCTTGTCTTCTTCCCAGGTTCTGATGTTCGATTTGTCTTTTTGCGCGACCAGCTTGCCACGCATATAACTCTGACGATAAGCCCTTGAAGGCTGTTTGAGCGCATAAACCAGAAAACTGCCGGCGCCGGCGATACCTTTCCCGTCAAGAGTAGTTGTTCTGACGCTGACCGGAAAAGACTGGTTGGCATCGAGAATTTCCTGGCTCTGCAGGCTGAGAGAAAGCGCGGTATAGCCAACACGAACAATCTGCCTGCTTGAGCGAGTTTCGCCAGTGCCATCGGTGACGTCGGCAGATACTGTGTATACAAAAACCGGCTCGTCTTCCTTGTTTACCGTGCGGTCGGGCAGGGCGTTGAAACTGATTACAAACTCGCCGTTCTTGTCGGTCACGGTTGTGCCGTGAGCGATTTCCTGTGAGCTGCCGGGGTCGAAATACCACCAGCACCAGGGCGGATATCTGACTTCGCGCACTACTCTGAATTTAACTTTGCCGTCATCGATCTTGGCGCCGGTATAAGCCATGGCGCGACCAGTGAGTTGCACGACTTTGTCGAGCTGAAAGGCCTGCGTCGGCGTATCGATATCTACCTTGAATTTGGGCCGCTTGTATTCTTCGACGCGTATACTGGTGCTGCTGTGAAAGGTGTTCGAATAAATTGCGTAGACGCCGGTAAGGCGATCCGCCGGAGCTATAAAGGTGCCAGAAAACGAGCCGAATTCATTGGTCTTGAAGTTTTCGTTCTTTACTTCCTGGCTGTTCGGGTCACGCAACAGCACATTAACGCTGGTGCCGGCCGGTAATGTCTTGTATTCGTTGGTTCTG
>MFYY01000040.1 GCA_001787855.1 Candidatus Riflebacteria bacterium GWC2_50_8
GGCCCGGAACTTGTTGGTTATATCGACTATCGAGCGCGGCGAATGTACGCCGAGCAGGTGAGTGCCGCCACCAAAATACAGGTCGAGATCCAGAAACAGAACCTTTTTATTTAGTTCAAGAGAGAGTATGCGAGCCAGGCTTGTGGCAAAGGTTGTTTTGCCATAGCCATCTTTAGCTGAAGCCACCGTAATGAGCTGACATTCCTTCTTCTGCCCGGTGATCACCGGGCCTGAGCCGGTTATTACCTGACGGGTGGTGTCGCGCAGTCTCTGTGAAAGGGTTGCGAGAAGTTTTAGGCTGATTGAAGGATAATTGTGGATGAGCTTCTCAAAGTCAGGGCCTTCAATGACTATCAGAGAAGTTGTCTGCAGTGTTCTAGCTGACGCAGAGCGGGTAGCAGCTTTCTCGAAAAAGGCCATTTCGCCAAAGTAGTCGCCGTTTTTCATGACACTGATAGATTGCTCACCACTAAGAGGTGTACGCTTGAAGATCTCTACCTGGCCAGTTTCAACGATGTAAATGTTTTTCTCATAATCACCCTCATTGAAAACTGCCTCGCCACGGGTCAGATGAATTCTGCGCGCGATACTGTTAACCTGAGATATTTCGGACGGGTTAAGCGAGGAAAAGAGTTCTATTTTTTGTAAATCCATAGTAATCCTGTCACTTCTCTTAAAATTTTAGCACCTACAAAGTATATGTTAATAATTTGCTACAAGTCAACTGATGCTTGATTAAACGACAAAAAAAATTGTATGCTGTGAAAAACATCTGGGGGTATATCTTAATGTCTGTACAAACCGGCAGCTCTCTGAATCAGAAGTTTGAGCTCAGATCCTATGCGGTCTATTTTGATATAGTAGACAGCCTTGCCGCAGAGGAGTTACTTGATTGCCTTGATCGAGCAACGCCTGTGTTTAAACAGGTTTTCAATTTTCAGGAAGACCCGGCTGGTAGCTTTTTTATCATGAAGAATGAAGCAGACATGGAGCAGGCGACCGGAGCTCCGGTAAAGACTGGCGAAAGCATAAGGATTGATTACCAGAGCAATTCTATTTTTCTACTTGTCGGCAAGCTTGATGCCAGTATCGGAGAAGTTGCTTCCCGGGAACTTGGCCATATGTTTTTTAACAACCGGGTCAATGAAAAAGAGCTTGCTCTGCGGCAGTGGCGAACCCCTTCGTGGCTGCGTGAAGGCTTTGCTCTTCAGGCAGCTTATAAGATCAGAACAGACAGTCGTGAGTGGTTGCAGTCCGGCTGGGGTAAACTTCAGGATGCCCAGAAAAGCGGGCAGCTGATAAAGCCGGGAATCATGGTAAAAGACACTCATCTGATTCCAGACCCTGCGCGTCGCCAGATTGCGTTGTTTCAATCATTCTATATGGTTCGACTGCTTCTAGGCATATATTGTGACAGTTTCTTTACCAAGTATTCTACCTTGATGGGCGCTCTTGAAGATATGGAGGCTGAAACCTGCTTCCGCCAGGTCACCAGCTTTGATTTTGATAAGTTTTTCACGCTTTTCAGCGACTGGGTACAAAAGACCAACGCCTGGTCGGCCATGGAATAGCAGAGGATAAATACCAGTGCAGGAATCAAATGATGCAACCCGTTTTTTGATCGTTTTGCTGGTCGTAACAATGATGGCCGGAGTTTTGGTGCTGGTCGTCAAGTCCGATTACCGAATTCGCGATAATGTACTTTCAAACTTGGAATATTATCCACACATAAAGTTAGAAAAGGGAAGCGACTGATCTTGCTGACATTCATTCTGCTCTCGCTGGCTTTTATTGGCGGCATGGGCTTTGCCGTAATCTCTGGCATCACGGCCAGCGGCATTTTTCTGCTGCTTACCGGGGTCTTTTTTCTTTGTGCGGTTATCCCGTTCTGGTTTAAACATGGCAGCACCCTTCTTTCTGGTGGTTACAGGGCGATAATGGCTGATGATGAGCCGATTCCGGCGCTGAGCATGATTTTTCTCATGCTTACCATGATGATGTTTGGCTCATACAAATATGTTGTTGAGCTTCGTAATGATAGCAGCGGTCATTTTCAAACGATATGCGAAAAGTACGACGAGACAACAATCTGGCGCATAAGAGGTCGAGTGACCGGTGAACCCACGCTGCGCGGCGATTACCTCGAAGTTATTGTCCAGCCCGAAACCATGCGTCGGGTCGAGCGCAAGCGGGTAAGAGTACAGAATGATTCCGGCCCGGGTAAAAGCGGTGGCAGTTATGAGACCGTTGACGAAAGTTCAGAAGCTCAGACGGTTACCGGCGGACTTCTTATGGCGCTTGTCTACGAGGACAACGAAGTGTTTCGCGAGGTTGACTTCAACCAGACTGTCGAAATTGAAGGCCAGCTCAGTGAAGCCTCAGAAAAACGCAATCCAGGTGCCATGGATTATCGCCAGTATTTGCGTAATCGCGGTATTTTTCGAAGCATCAGAATAATGCCGCGGCGTGCTGCTTTGAAGGTGATCGAGCAGAAAGATTCAGGTGCCGTCTGGTACCGGTTTGCTCTTTACATCAAGAACGAAATCCTCAGGGTGGTCAAGCAGACCATGCCCTATCCTGAATCAAGCTTTCTGGGCGGCGTTCTGCTCGGTCTTAAAGGTGGGCTCCCGCCAAAGGTTTCGCAGGAATTCAGAATGACCGGGGTTTCTCATGTTCTTGCCGTTTCCGGTCTGCACGTTACCATTATTGCCGGTCTTTTATACGGAATATTCACGATGCTCCGGGTTCCGTTGCGGGTTTTTGCGCCGCTCATCGTGTTTTCACTTTTCACGTTTGCCCTGATTGTTGGTTGGCCTAGTTCCGCTGTGCGTGCTGCGCTTATGAACAGTCTGTTTATTTTATCGATGGCATACCTTAAAGATACCGGATTTAAAATGTCGGTTATTTTCTCGCTTTGTGTTGCCTCGGATTACATTCTGTTTATGAGCCCGCTTCAGCTTACCGAGCCCAGTTTCGTGCTTTCAGTTATGGCAATATATGCCCTGGCTATTTTTTCAGAGCCTTCCGGCGTAATGTTGCGCCGTATGCTGCGCGGCCCGGGCCTGGCTTTTGCCGCTCTGGCAACGGCGGCATTTTTCATTTCAATCATTGTTAAAAAGAGCCTGGTGCTGCATCCATATTTCTTCCAGCTCGCTTTTCTCTATGTCGTAGTCACCTGTGTTGTTTCAACAAAACTCTCAAACCGCTCTACTTTCCAGAGCTTTTCGTTTGAGATGCTGCCGAGTTGGCTGCAGAGCTTTCTGTCGGCCCAGATCGCGATTCTTGTTGCCATGATGGGGCCTTTGTCAGCGTTCTACTTTGGCAGCTTTTCGCTTGCCTCGCCAGTAGCCAATCTGATTGCGATACCGCTGGTCGGTGTGATTGTGCAGCTCGGCATGATTGCCGGACTGATTGGCTCATTCGTTCCATTTATCGGGATTTATATTGCCCTGGTGCTCAATGCCGCCAACTGGCTGGCGGTGAAATTCTTTCTTGGCATGGCTTCGTTTTTTGCTGTTTTGATACCTTTCCCGCGGGTATCGCAGCCCAGTTTTGCTGAGCTGGTTATCTATTATCTGTTGTTGCATGGCTTCTATTTCAGGCATGAGATCAAGACCTGGGCAATGGCCATTTATGGCGCGGTGAGTGAGCTCTGGAATGAACCTGAATACAAGACTTCACTGTCCGCCCTTGCAATATTTATTGTTGTGCTGATGGTGACCGGCGCGGTTTTTGTTCTGAGTGGTATCGAGCGTCAGCCTGACCTGCGGATGACGATGCTGGATGTCGGATTTGGCTCGTCGATGATGATCGAAGCCGGTGGCAAGATTATGCTGGTCGATGCCGCTCTCAATGATACTCTGGCTGGGGTAGATCGCGGAGAACGCGTAATTCAGCCGGCCCTTTCCGGAAAGCAGGCCAAGGAAGTAAATGCGGTCATACTCAGCTCGGCTCTTCCTGAGCGAATCTCCGGCCTCAGTTCGGTATTGTCGACGTATCGGGTTAACAAACTTTATGTGCCGTTTCCGCTGGCAACCGACGGTGTGCGCGTTGATTTCGAAGAATACGTAAGACTGTTTGCTTTTGGCGACATTAAAATGGAAAAACGTCTGAAAAGCGGTCAGAATGCCGGAATTCCGCCAGGATATTTCTGGGAACTCGCTTATGAATCTTATAACCGGCTTATCGAAGATGTCCATCACTACGGGATTCCGGTGCAACAAATCAAGGCCGGTGACAAAATAGTTGATGCCGGTGTGAACATTGAAGTCATGCATCCAGATCTCAGCAAGAAGGTTTTTCAGCAGTATTATGACGGGTTGATTCTGAAGATCAGTTATGGTTCGCAGAATTATGTCTACCTGTCAGGCAACGCTCATCCACTGAATGAGAGTGTCGATTTCAAACCGGACTTTATATTCATTGCCGACCTGCCTTATCCTTACGAAGCATTCGAAAAGTTTGCCAAAAGCGCAAATCCCGAAGGAGTTGCCATCAGTTTTCGCTTTCCATCGGCCTGGTTAATGGAAAATTTTCATCTTTCCGGCACGATAAGTTCGCGCAATCGAAGCTATGCTCCGCGTCTTAAACAGCTCAACTTTCCGGTATACATGACTTCTGAAAATGGTGCGGTACAGGTCGATCAGCTGCGAAATACTCTTTATACCAAAGTTTTCGTTAAGGAATAATTGCCTCATGGTTCTAACCAGACTCGAAAAGATTACCTTTGTAGCGCTGGTCATGCTTCTTGGGCTGGGTATTTTTCTGCTGATCGGCAGGATCAGTGTGGCTCGCGGTAAAAATAAGCAGCTTATCCTGAAAATCCAGGAAGTTTCGGTGCTTACTGATCAGACTGTTCTCGAAAAAGGCGAATACTTCAGCGAAGAAGAAAACGCCGGCAAACTCAACCTCAACCGTACTGACCTCAAAAGCATAAGAGCTTTGCCAGAAATGACACCGGCTCTGGCTCAGCGCATTTATGATTTTGTGCAGCAGCGCGGCCAGATAAAAGATATGAATGAGTTGCTGGGCGTGAAGGGCTTTACCAAAAGGCGCCTGCGCCAGATTGAGAACTACGCAACAGCGGTGGGAGGTCACTCCGGCCAGGCGGCATGGGGAGACAAGTTGAATCTTAACTTTGCAACTGTTGATGACATCAAGGCTCTGCCAGGAGTTGGCAAAAAACTGGCAGAAAAAATTGTCGACTTTCGCAATCGTAACGGCGGCTTTTTCTCAATTGAAGACCTCAAGGAAGTGCCTGGCCTCTCAGAAAAAGCGATTAAGCAGTTTATCGACAAGGTTGAGGTCAGGTAGACGATCATGACAAAATTTGGCTACGAGCAGAAATCATTTCAATCGAAAAAAACTAATTTTGTTTTTGCCGCGCTGCTTATTCTCGTGGTTTTCGTCTGGGCATTGCTGCTCAGCCCTGATCACGGAGGACTCGTCGCCATCAATATTAACCCGGAGCTGCGGGTTGACTTTATCAATGTTGGTCAGGGCGATGCCATTCTGTTGCGAACTCCCATGGGCAAAAACTATCTTATCGATGGTGGTGCCAACGTTCCGATTGCTGAGGCACGCCGAGAAGGCCGTGAGCTTGCACATAACTATCTTCGCACTCTTGGTGTCGGGCATCTTGATGGGGTTGTGATCACGCATTGGCACAACGATCATCTTGGTGGTCTGCTTCCTGTTCTGCGTCTTTACGATGTTGACATGGTCTATGAACCGCCTGGCGCCTTTGAAACAGAAGCATACAAGGATTTCGAAGCGATCTGCAGCAAGCAGCACATAAAACGTGTCACGACAAAAGCTGGTGACGTACTGGAATGGGGCAATGAGCTTTTTGTTCAGGCTTTGCACCCCGAAAAACCTCTCAGTGGCAAAGAATACGCAGATGTCAATAATCTTTCAATTGTGCTGCTTGCCCGTTATGGCAAAGTTCAGATGCTCTTTGCCGGCGATATTGAAGAAGATGCCGAACGCGAAGTTATGAATTACGGCGAGGCGTTGCGGAGCCAGATTCTGAAAGTTCCGCACCATGGTGCTGATACCAGCGATTATTTCAGATTTCTGCAACTGGTTGCGCCTGAAATTGGCGTTATCATGGTAGGCGCGAACAATGCTTTCCGTCACCCTTCGGTGCGAACTCTTACCCAATATGAACGACTGAGGACAAAACTTTATCGCACCGACAGACACGGCAACATCAGATTGTTTGTCAGCGGCAGGAACGATAAAGATTTTCGTTTCGAACTCGACCAGCGCTGAATATTCAACAACCCGTAAATCAGTAATTCTTGCGCTATGGCAGGATCATCAGCATTCATTCGAACTGTTTGCGCGATGCTGGCGTTTTAGTTGTTGACCTGAGACTTTGCGCCCAACTATACTGCTTAGGTAAAATAAACAACCGAAAGGACTAATTATGCAGGAAGCGGTCATTTTGCAACAGGAATTTAAGAACGTCGAGGGCTATCAGGCCCAGTGGAGCCGCCTGAAAGAAGGCAGCAAGGGTCTGCAGGAAATTCTTCAGGTCATCGAAAAGCCGTCAACTGCGCTGGTTTTCAGTCATGACGATCCGGACGGAGTTACCAGTGGACTGATTTTTAAGCGCACGCTCGAGAAGAAGGGCTGGAAAGTAACTTATAAGTTGCCCGAAGGCTTTATGTTGCAGCCAGAACAGCTTGAACAGGCGATGAAAGAATGTGCCGACGCCAGTGCCATCTTTTTGCTCGACAAGGGCACTCTCGCGCCATATGACAAATACGCCGAGAAGTTGCCAGTCTATATCATAGACCACCATCCGGCCCCCGCGCTTCCAGGCAAGTGCGTGTATTTTAACCCGAGTGTTCCGGCCTATACCTGGTGCTCGACTTCAATTCTGGCGCACGGCATTGCCACTCTCGCCGGCACCCGCGACGACTATGATGATTTCCTCTGTCTGATGGGCCTCAAGGGTGACTGGGCGATTGAACCGGTTATTGGCATGCTCTCTGACTTCGCCAAGCCATTCTTTGTCGAATATGGGCAGAAATTCAAAAATCTGCTGACCCTGGTCAAGGAGCGCCCGACCCAGTTTGACTTTGAACAGCGTGATTACACCTCGCTGCTTTCGCGAGTCACCGAATTCGTGCATGCCACCGGCGGCGGCGGGTTCTCATACTTCTATCACGATCGCGAAGAATGCCTCAAGAATGTAAACCACGCCGAATGCATCGCAACTGCTCTTGGCGCAATCGCTGACAAAGCCGGCCAGATTCAGAAGATCAAGAGTCTTGATGAATTTGTCGCTCTGTTGCCGCAGCCACAAAAAGGCCTTCTCGAAAAGATTTTCAACTATTTCCTGCAGGACTGGGAAAGTGCCAGCAGCATGCTCAATTCT
>MFYY01000041.1:0-1694 GCA_001787855.1 Candidatus Riflebacteria bacterium GWC2_50_8
CGAGAACTTCTGACTGGTGTCTGGCATTGCCGGTGAGGCTGTATTCGTGGCGCTCTCCGGCGCCAAATGAACCTATCAGCAGTTCGCCGCCGGCAATGCCGATGCCCATGCCGTAGCCAAATCTGCCATCTTCTGCACGTTCTCTGATTAAACGGCCATGTTCAGTCATCATGGCGCGCCCCGCTGTGACGGCGTTTAAAGCGGCCTCCGCCATGCTTTCCCCAAAGAATACCGCAATTACAGCATCTCCGATGAATTTGTCGATTTCGCCGTGATTGGCGGTTATCTGTGTACTCATCAGCTCAAGGTGGCGATTAAGCAGTTCGACTATTTCCTCTGGCGGCCAGGTTTCTGAGAGTGTTGTAAAGTTACGTATGTCAGATGCAAGAACAACGCCCCAGCGTTTTTCAGGCTTTCTGGCAAGCTGAATGACAGTATCCAGCTGGTTGGTCAGCGTGCCGGAAACGAACTGCGCCAGCTCGTTACGTTCATACAGTCCTTGCGCCATACCGTCGAATGCGTCGGCAACGTCGCCAAGTTCGTCGTCACGATTCAGGCTCAGCCTGAAATCGAATCGGCGCGCGAGAATGTGGGCGATGCCGCTCTCAATAACATGCAGCGGCATGAGAAAATACGAGAGCAGCGCACTGGTTACCATGACCAGAACCGCGAACAGAAGGAGTGCTGCGGCCAGCAGCAGTTGATATTGCCGGCGAGTTGTCGCGAACAGTGGCGCAAGGCTCATTGTTGTGCCGAGAGTGATACCCTGCATATGCTCGCAGGGCGTGCAGACCGCCAGAGTGTTTTCGAGAGTTTCCACCTGAAATGAGCTGGTATTGAGAGCTGTCGCAAGTTTGCGCAGAAACCAGTTTTCATGCTGATGAGCTGAGCGCTCTCGGGAAACTGTCGTGCTGATGCCGTTGTCTTTTCGCACGGCCATTGCCCACAGGCGATCAGGCGTTGATCTGTTTCCCCTCATAACGGCATTTCTGGCAAATCTTGCGTGCGCCTCAGCCGCCGGGCTGAAAAAGAGTATGGAAGCGACGACGTTATCGTTGTCGGCGATAAAGTCAAAAATAACAAAGTGCCCGGCATCGCCGAACTTCATCAGAATACCTTTTTGCCGGGCCATCGCCACATCACCAAAAACAGCACTGTTGACCATTGAGGAGTAGGTTTCGATGCCAAGTTTTCTGCTTTCAGCGAGGCTTTTCAGCGCAGCAAGGTAGTTTTTTTCAGAAAACTCCTTGAGACCGGCATACATCATTGGTGCAAATACATGAAGTTTAAAGCTGTCTTTGAGGTTTTTAGCGTCAGGCGGTAGAATCAGCCGGTCTTCTTCGCCGAATCTGGTTATGCCGATACTGCTGACAGGCACTCCGTTAGTGGCAAATTCAGCAAAACAACGCTGAAAAACCTCGGCGTTATAATCGATTTTGTCAGCAATGGCGGCGCTTTTAAACTCTGTGTCGGCCAGATATTTGCGTGAGATGTTTTCAAATATTATGCGCAGTGCAGTGCTGTTGCCATCGATTTCGCGCAATTCTGCATGCATGCTGTCTACCATGGTTCGGTAGCGTACATTATGATCCTGTTCGATAGCCGATTTGCCGGCCAGAACAAGAAGCAGTATCGGAAATCCGCCAACAAAGAGCACCAGGCCCAGTAGTCGGGCTTTAACTGAGAAATTGAAT
>MFYY01000041.1:1703-9136 GCA_001787855.1 Candidatus Riflebacteria bacterium GWC2_50_8
AAGAGTCAGAACGAGCGCATATAAGCCGCTGATTCTGAGATGGTTTGCTTCTGTGTGGGCGGTCGAGAGCCATAACTCGTAAGGCAGACTTCTGGAAATGGCAGACCTGTAAAAGAAGGTGTTTTCCTGCAAAGTTCCGGTGCTTAACGATGCTACCCGGTCATGTTGCGGGCTTTTGGCAAGCAGCGAGAAAAGATGCAGCACCGGTGTTTCACTTCGGTAGTCAGCTGGAACTACAGGTTTGAGATGTTCTTTAAGACTTTCAAGCGGCACCATTGTCGGGTAAAATTGGTGGCGGCCGCCTAAGGCAATTTCCCGCATCGCCGCCGCCGCTGCGTCTTCAGGTAAGGGTTTTTTAGCGGTAATGATCAGAAAAGCTCCCGACTGCTGGCCTGAGATGCTTAAAAAATCCCAGATCAGATAGCGGCGCATGCCGTTGAAAATAACGTCAATACTGCGCCCGTATCGGTTGCTGAGCAGCAGATCGCCACTTACCCTTTCACCGAACATATTGGCCAGCCGGTTATTTACTTTATTCTGTTCTGCCGCTCCAATATTATGCCAGTTGCGCAGATTATTGGTGATCAACGCGAGAAAAGCGCTGTTCGCGCGCTCGAGCCCCGCGCCGGTAAGAGCATGGCTTCCTGTCGGTGAAAACTTGCAGGCAAAAAATATCGCATCATCTGCCAGCCAGTTCTCTGACAGGCCCTTGAGCAGAGCTTTTTTAACATAAGTGCCATTCTCAGAAAAAGGGTCGGCGCTTTTTTCAAGCAGGTTCTGTGCGCGAAGAATTCCTTTGTGAATCTGGGTTTCGGTTGGGCAATTGGCTTTGAACTGCTGTGCCAGCGCCGTGGCCTCTTCTTCGGCTTCAACGATAAACTGTTGATCGGCGAGTTGTTTCTGATACCTGTCCCAGTAGCCGGCGGCCGGCAGCAGAAGCAGTGACAGCACAAATGCCGCTGCCAGAAAATAATCCGATCTTCTGCTCAATTCTGTCCTCTGTGCTATTTAATATTCGAAATACAGCTGCTGTATTTCATTGCGTGGCAGCTGTTTCTGCAGTGCCAGCATGAGAAGTATTCGTGCTTTCTGCGGCGTCAGGCTGTCAGCAACGATAAATCCGTATTTTGCATCATCAACTTCGGCGTCGAGAGTCACCGGACCATCTGGCACCCGAGTTGCCCGCACAACGGTTACACCGTTGGCAGAGGCTTTGGCGAGAATCGCAAGCACTTCTTCTGACGGATTGCCGTTACCGACGCCGGCGTAGACAAGTCCTTTTATACCGCTGTTGCAGACGGTTTCGACGATCTGCGGGTTGATTCCGGCATAGCCGTAGACAATGGCTACTTCTGGCAGTGCTGCTGCGAAAATGCCGAGTTTAAGGACACTTTGATAAGTATGTTGCTTATCAGGTTTTGTGTTAAAACTGACTTTGCCGTAATTGACCCGGCCGAGCGGGCCGTTTTCATGGTCAGCAAAGGCTGCCGGGTTGATGGTGTCACACTTTCTGACGCCGCGGGCCGAGTAGATGCGGTCGTTCATGACTACCAGCACGCCTTTGTTGCGAGAATTCTCTGCCGTCGCGACGGCGACAGCATTATACAGGTTCATGGCGCCGTCGGCACTGAGTGCCGAACCAGGCCGCATTGAGCCGGTCAGCACAACTGGTTTATCGTAGGCAACTGTAAGGTTGAGAAAATATGCGGTTTCTTCCAGAGTGTCGGTGCCGTGCGTGATCACCACGCCATCTGCCAGACCAAGTCTGAACAGCTGATTGATTCTGGCTGCGAGTTTCAGCCAGTATTCGATTTTCATGTCCTGGCTGCTGATGTTGCAGATTTGTTCGCCGCGAATCCTGGCGATCTGGTTAAGCTCGGGAACCGCCGCGATAACCTTTTCGACCGGGCTGGTTGCTGCTTTGTAAGCTGAGCCGGTTGCGCTGGCGCCGCTTCCCGCAATCGTTCCGCCGGTTGCCAGAATGCTGATTACCGGCAGTTCGGTTGCGCCTGCCAGCAGTGTTATCATCAGAAAAAACAGGACGAAAGAGCATTTTTTCAGCGAACTTCTGGTCATCTGGTAACTCCTCAGATAAAATCATGATAAAATCTGTTATGGCAAGGTTATTCACCGACCAGAATACCAGCCGGAAAGGTGATGTTACTAATGAATTATAACAGAATATTTTCGCTGCTGATTTTTCTTGTCTATGTCGGGCTCGCCATAAGGCTGAGAGAGGTCACTCTCCTGTTATTGCCGTTGGTCGGTTTGTCATTTATCTGGTTTCCCTCGATGGCAAAGTTCTTTGACGGGCTCGGCGCCGGGATGTCTCGGCGGGCAGCGCCAATGGACCCGAATACTCCGTCCTGCGTTTTTGTGCTGATCGGCTGGGGAATACTTCTGACCCCTGCTTTAATCGGTCTTGTCGCCAGACTGGCGAGTATGTAGTCGTGTTAAAGGTTGCCTAACCTCACACGTTGTGCTAAGCTAAAACCTGTTGCTGCACCCATAGCTCAGCTGGATAGAGTGTCTGCCTCCGGAGCAGAAGGTCACAGGTTCGAATCCTGTTGGGTGCGCTTTTCTTTTTAGGAGAGCGCGCAGTTTGATTAACACAGAGCTTTTTGTCCATTTATGCCAAGAAGAATGCATCATAAATCAGAAAGCGAGTACCGATGTGGCAAGACATGTCGAGTATGGCAAGAACTATCGTATCTGGACAAAGAATTCGTGATGAACAAAAGAAATATTCTACAGACAAATATCTCATTTTTTGGTATATTAATAATAGAGGTTGCTGAAAGAGTTACCAATGCCGTTTAAGATTCAACCGCTCAACAAGAAGCTTAAGAATGGTCTGACCAGATTGCCGCAGCGAGTCGTCGATTCTCTGTATGCCTTGATGAGCATGATTGAACTGATGGGACCGGTGCGTGGCGACTGGCCAAATTACAGCAAACTGGCAAGGGGTGTTCATCATTGTCACCTCAAAAAGGGGAATCCAACCTATGTGGCAGTCTGGCGGGAATGTGCCGACGGCACTGTTGAAGTTCTTTATGTTGGAACACACGAAAAGGCTGATTACAAAAAGTTTATGTAAGGCGGCTGGTTATCAAGGAGCGTTGCATGTTGCACACTGAAAAGAAAAGCGAAAAGGTGGCTGTCTGCTTTCAGGTTCCGGCTGATAAGCTTGAAGACATCAAACGTATTGTTGCCTGTCTTGGTGGTCAGGAAACTGACTCCTCGACAGAGGACTGGCGCGACAGTTTCCCGGAAAGACATCCCGGCATAGTTCTGCGAGGATTGCGAACCCGTGACAATCTCACGCAATCTTTGCTCGCGAAAAGAACAGGTATGTTGCAGAGTCATATTTCTGAAATGGAGCATGGCTCCCGTCCCATTGGTAAAACTATTGCGAAAAAGTTCGCACAGGTATTCAATACCGATTACAAAATTTTTCTGTAAAGGCCAGACTTATTCAGGCGCCAGAGGAGTAATGGGCCCGGGTTTCTTTAAACAGGCTCTAGCCAATTTTGGCAACGCGGTAGGTGATGTAAATTTGCTGGCCTGAATCTTCAAGAACAAGGCGGGGAAGTCTGGGATTGGGCTCGACAAATTCGGAGCCGATAAAGTAACTGATGGTGCGGGCAATTTCGACGTAGTGTTTCTGTCTGTCTTCGCGAAACCCTAATGATACCGGGATAACAGCACCCGCTTGCGAAACCAGGACAATTTTAAATTCTAAATACGAACCGTAGTCAGCAGCTACTTTTTTTCCACTCAGCCCGATGCCCGCGACCTCGGCAAAAGAAAGCCGGAATGCCTGCCTCGAAAACCTTCCGCAGCGGGTTTCCTGCCAGATTTCCTGGCTTTTGCGGTCGAAAATAACCCTGTCAACAAAATAATACTGCGCAATTGCCGTCAGCACGAGCGCCAGCACCAGCAAAAAAATCCCATGCGCCATCCCGAAAATGCCCTGCTGTTCCGACGGCATTATTGTCATCATAAAACAGTAACCGGCAGGAAGTAAGAGCCACAAAGGCAGTGTCGCCAGAAAAGATCTTTCTGCCCCAAAATCAATTACCAGCCTGTCGTTAACCTTGTCCTGACCAAATCGGATCTCTGGATAAATTTTCACAGTCGCTTCCCACTACAAATTTTCTGTAAAATTTGCTCTCGATACTTCTGTCAGTAAGGCCTGAGGCGCAGACTGCCGGGAGTTGCCTCGACGTTGGTCGAGATGATACGGTAACTGCCTTGAGTCGGCACCAGCTCAAAGATAACGCGCACCGACCCCTTTTCGTAAAGAACACGGTAAGAAATCTGGTATATCGACTCGCCTTCTTTTTCGAAAAATGGGGCTGAGTCACGCACAAACTCTTTCCCGGTCACCTTGCCGTTTTTGGCAAGCAGTTCTTCGTGAAAGCGCAAGACCTCTTCGAAGGGAAACTGCTTTTGATAGTCGGCGGTTGTAAACTTGTCGTAGGCGCTGCGAAATTCGCCCGTCGCCTGTAGCGCAAGATATGGCTCGAGCACCTCTTTGCATAGCTTGTCGACACGCGGGCTAATCACTTTTACCCGCATCACGACAGCAGCAATAATCGCCGCAACCAACAGAACACCAGCCAGAACACCAAGCAATGGTTTCAATTTATCCATATTCTTATTTCTCTGTTGCTTTGCCATCATGGCAATAGTTATTTCCTACACTACATCTAATGAAACCTTTTTGCAAAGCGAATCAAATCGCTTTTGCATGCAATTCTCGAAATCATTTTTCTGCTACAAAGCGTGCTATGCTCGACTCTGACCTTGCCGAACTTTACAGGGTTGATACATTGCCACTGAACAGGCAGGTAAAGCGCAGTATTGAGCGCTTGCCGGCAATTGTTTTCTTGTTGGTTAAATAAACCGAAATTGCTGCTGAACATTTCCAGACCATAACCAAAGAACGTGTAAGACCCTTAAAGAAATTCAGGAAGCTCTGGCCGAGGAATGACCTCAGGAGAATTATCTGTCAATATGTTGCTCAATAACCGCCAAAAGAGCCTGTTGAGGAACTTTTAATGATTCAGATTCAACCGGTTGAAGATCTTAAGCTTCTTCGCAAAACTACTTAATCGTATAGTCTGGCCGATTTCTCAGTGTTTTACTCTGGCTTTGCAGCTGGTTGGGATTATAATTTCTGCTGGCCGGCTATTTCTGTTAAACGGCTTTATTGACGGCAGTGACTGCCTGGTATATTATCCGGATTATTGATTTTAATGTGATGGGCCCACGTGGGTTTTATAACGTTTTCGATTATTGATGCGACAGGAGATCTGCCTTGATTCATCCGGATACTGAACTGACCTATATTAACCCGGTTATTGGTTATGGACTGGTTGCCACCAGGAAGATTCTGAAAGGCACCATAACCTGGGTGCGCGACTCGCTGGATATGGTTTTCGAACCGGACGCATACGAAAAAATCCACGGTCAGCGTAAAGAATATCTTTATAAATACTGTTTTGTTGATGGTCAGGGACGGCGCATTCTTTGCTGGGATCACGGGCGTTTTGTCAACCATTGCTGCGCGGCAAACTGTATTGCGCCTGGTTATGACTGCGAAATCGCCGTTTGTGACATTCAGCCCGGTGAACAGATTACCTGCGATTATGGCCTTTTGAACATGGATGAAGATTTTCCCTGCTCGTGCGGGGCAACCAACTGTCGCGAAGTTGTTCGACCTTCTGACCCCGAGATTCATCATCAGAAATGGGATGCCCAGATTCGCGAAGTTTTTACGCAGGTCGATAAGCTGCCGCAGCCGCTCTGGGAGTTTGTCAGTGAAAAAGCCGAGATAAAGCAGGCGATCAATAATCCGGCGCTGATTCCTTCAAGTCTGAAGCATTATTATCAACACCCGCGCTGACAGGTTTAATCGGCAGACTCAGAAAATGGTTGCCGGCTCTTTGCGGTCGGCGCAGCTCTGGGTAAGTGTTTTACGCAGCTGCTGAAAACGATCAGAAATAATCAGCCGTGCGCGGCGGCCGCAGATAGTTGTTCAGGCGCTGCCGATAGTGCATAATGCCGCTTATAGCCAATATTGCTAAGGATTGCGCAGCTATTTGTCTGTGCAAATCCAAAAAGCATTTCACTAAAAATTATTGTGGTATTTATATACCACAATGTAACTGTTTGTGGTATATTTGTTTAGTGGCAATTAAAAACGATTATTGAAGATTATTAATTTGAAGCAGGTATTTAAAGGTATGGCGAATATCGTACACTTTTCGGAGGCAGCAAGTATAGGCTTTCATGCCATGGTCTTGCTGGCCAGATTTCCTGAAAAAGAGATGCACAGGCATGATATAGCTGTGATAATCCATGTTTCAGAGGCTCACCTGTCGAAGGTGTTGCAAAGACTTCGGCGTGCCGGGCTTATCAATGCGGTACGTGGTCCAAATGGCGGATATAAACTGGCTGTTGACCCGGCAACAATTTTCCTCAGAAATATATATGTTACTATAGATGGCGAACCGGAGAGACCGGGTTGTTTGTTGAATAGCCCGCGCTGTGTTGCCAAATCCTGCCTTCTTGGAAATCTTATCAGTGACTTATCGGGTCAGGTTGACGATTTTCTTGCGAAAACGACGTTGCAGATGGTTTGCTGCAGCGGTATGGCAATAGTTGAGAAATAGCTTATGAATTTATCTAAAAAACTTCTGCTGTTGGTCGGTATACCTCTGCTGGCGTTTCTTATTGATAGCTGGCAACTGTTAACACTTACTCATGCTGACTATGTCTCAGCAATGACTCTAAAAAGCAGCACCGGGATCTTTATGCACTCATCAGAGCTGATCAATGAGTTGCAGAAAGAGCGGGGACTGTCGGCTATCTATGCCAGTGGCGGCGATAACTTTGCCGAAGTGGAAAGCCAGAGAAAGTCCAGCGATCTCATTCTTGCAGCTTTTGTTGGCGTAGGGAAAATAGACAGAAAGCTGGCCGGTGCCATCACCATGGATATCGACCGGGTTAGAGAAATGACGCTCGCAAGTCAGGCGCCAGATGCAATTCGCCGGGAATATTCGCAGCTGATTGCCAGAATCCTTGATTTTCAAGCCAGTTTGACCAGAACTGATGTTTCAACTGAAGCTCTGAGGCATTTGAACTCGTTGTTGCTTGTTGAAGCTGCAAAAGAGAGTCTTGGGCAGCTCAGGGCGGTTGGTTCGTCTATTCTTGAGAGCGACCGGCCTGTTGAGCAGGGTGAGCTGTTCGCTCTGACCGAATTTCGGGCCAGAGTGCTTGCAAATCTTGATTCGCGAGTGATCTATCTTGAGGCAGAATCGGTTGCTGCAATCAATGCGTTGCGTGCCGGCGACGACTGGAAAGAAATGGAGATCGCTCTGGCGGAAATCATGTCTAAGGCTGAGTCTGGCGATTATCTTAATGAG
>MFYY01000042.1:0-266 GCA_001787855.1 Candidatus Riflebacteria bacterium GWC2_50_8
ATGTGCGCGAAGGTGTGGCAATCAATCACTCCGAAGGCGTTGATGTCTCAATCACCGGTAATTCGACCAACCCGACACGCTTTCAGCATCCTGTTGCCGGAACCTACAAAAAAGAATGCATCGAACAGGGCAAAAAGTATTTTTCAGTTGCTTCGGGTGGTGGCACCGGGCGAACCCTGCACCCCGATAACATGGCCGCCGGTCCGGCATCTTATGGCATGACCGACACCATGGGGCGCATGCACTCTGACGCCCAGTTTGCCGGC
>MFYY01000042.1:289-7235 GCA_001787855.1 Candidatus Riflebacteria bacterium GWC2_50_8
GGCATGGGCAACAACCCGATGGTTGGCGCCTCGGTCGCGGTGGCCGTTGCATTGGAGCAGGCCCTGGCCAAGTAACTGCCTTTAAAACAGCCTGGCTTTGACAAAATTTCGGCCTTGAGTTCGCTTTCGCGAGCTCAAGGCCGAATTGCAATTACAGAAAAAATATAACTGTGGCCAGATGCCTGATCAGACGATTACAGTCTTTTGCCACGCCTGCAGACGACGCGCGATTTTGGCATCAATAGCTGCCCACATGTCTTTGCGGTCGGTATAAACAGTTTCTAGCTGGTGTCTGACCAGAAGTGTCATCGCGCAATTGCGTTTTTCGGCGTCGGAGAGACCGTCCGGAGCCTTTGCCAGCCAGTCGGCGAATTCTTCTGCAGCCACGCCAAGAAGCTTGAGCAATTCTTCTGAATAAGCAAACGAACCGTCAGCGCCGGCGTGCATGAGGATTTCTACAAGTTTGTCTTCGGTGGCAGCGATATTGCCGCTTACATAATCGGCTTTGCCGGCATGTCTTTCCATTGGGGCGCTCCTTCTTCTCAAAAAATCAGGCGCGCTTTTATCAAAACATTCATTGACCAAATGGCGCGAGCTTGTCGCCAGACCGCCCAACACTGCGGCAGCCTTGCCAAAAAGGCCAGAGGGTGCTGAAGCACCCGGTTGAATGCTACACATCAAAACAGAAGGAAAGCTGCCGCTAAATCCACGCATAAAATCACGGTGCGCCGGTATCATGACCGGGATCTTGCGCAGTTCGGGTTTACCGTCATTCTTCGCGTCGGCGCTGCGCTCTTCTATACCGATAAGGCTGGTCTTAGAGCAGATCAGACCATAAGCCTTTGACAGCTCGATCATGATTGCTTCTGATTTTGGCATGACGCGGCGTTTCTGTCGACTGCCCGGCGCAGCTTCTTCTTCGCCATTTTCGAGTTCATTGATGCGCTGCTGCGCCCACCACAGAGCCGGAACAGCGTTTTCGCAGCGCACCGGCTTTTTTACTGACCAGCTGTATTTTTTGCCGGCATATTGCGCCGATAGTTCGACCTTCAGCTTCGCCGGCAGCTTTTTATCGACACCAAACCGGGCAGCAAACCTGACTGCTTCGCCGGCAAAAATAGCCGGCAGGGCAGCTGGAACCGCTTCAATGTCTTCGTCACCCCAGCTGACTCTGACATCAGAGAGAACTGGCTGATTGAGCCGATTAAACTGCCTGAGCACCTTTGGTTCGATTCGCTCACCCGGATAAATAAATTCGGCCTTGCCGCCGGTTGCCTCGGCTACGCCTTTGATAAGACGTTCGCTCGCACCGTTGCCGATACCGAACGAGAAAATACGACAACGTGCTTTTCTGGCGGCTGCCATCTTTATTACTTCTTCTTCGTTGCCCACCGCACCGTCGGTAAACAGGATTATGCTGGCAAACTCGTTACGCAGCGATTTAATCGCAGCCTCAAGAGCCGGCAAAATTTCGGTGCCGCCCATATCGGCGTCAATCCTTGCGATTGCGTCAGCTGCGGTCTTCAGCGTGTCATTGCCAAAAACCTGTGACTCTTTAAAAAGCTGACGCCAGCTGTTGCCGAAGCAGTAGATCTGAAAAACATCACCCGGGTTGAGTGACCGCAGACATAGCTGAAGCGCATTGCGGGCTTCTCTGATCGAGTCGCCCTGCATTGATCCAGAGCAGTCAACAATAAACACCGCTTCTTTGGCGACCGGAGCCACGCTCTGATCGCCGAATTCCGGAAACACTTCAAACAAAAGATGCTCGCGATCGTTCAAAACCGCGTGGGCAAGCATTGGACTTAATTTGTCAGCCAGTTCAAAACTGACCACGACATCGGCATCAGGCATGGCATTGGTCTGCGCCAGTGCAACTTCTGCAACGTTATTTTCATAAGAAACCCTGATCGGGTGCCCCGGCGATTCAACCGATTTTATCGCTGAATTCTGCACAATTTTGAGCGAGTAACTGAATCCGTATGGCACTTTATCGACGTATTCTGGCTGAATTCTCTCCCACTCGGTTATTTCGGCAGTATTTCTGGCTGGGAAATACTTCGGCACAAGCGCCACCGGAAACGCGACCCGTGCCCCCGTTGCATGCGCCTGCAACAGTTGAAACATGCTGATCTGTATTGCGACTTCCTGGCCGGGCAAAAGGTTTCCGAGGTTCAGCGCAAAAACATCGCGGCGTTCCTGGTCGAGCAGATAAGCGCCATTACCTTCGCTTATCGCTTCGTCGTAATCTTCGAACGCTTTTTCGCGCTCTTCCGGGCGGGCAACAATAGTCTTATCGCCCGTAGTAATCTTAAGAGCATGCAAAGTCGCATCAGCCGGCAGTGGAAAGACATACTGCGCCTCAATCGCCTTCTTCTCATGGTTCGTAAATTTCTGCGTAATCTGCCAATGGCAGGTGAGACCGGTAAGCTCGCCTGTGACGGCAACAGCCTGCAAGGCTACTTCCGCCCCTGATACCTTATCGACGAGAATGCAGTGCTGATCTTTCATTTTGAATCCTCTCTTTCAGTGATGTTAATACCAAACAGCTGACCGGCAAATTTCTGCAGCTTGCGCAGTCTGGCAGGCGTTACCGGGTAAAGCCCGCCCTGGATGTGAATTTCGAAGCCCGGGCAGACTTCGAGGCGTGTCCAGGTGGTGGGTGTCGGCATTGATATCTCCGCCGGCCCTTCAGACCCCTTGATTATCGCGGCAATCTCGTCGAGACTATGCCGATTTTCTTTGAGCGTGCAGATCTTCAGCAGAATCTGCAGGTGTTCGTCGGTGTAATAATGGCCACGCCCAGCCCCTGCCGGAGCCGGCAACAAGCCGCTCTGCACGTAAAACCTGATGGCCCGCCGACTCAGGCCGGTGAGTTCCGCCAGCTGCCCGATACTGATTTTTTTCGTTTCCATGACTTGAATATAGCAATTTATTCGACAGTTGTCAATGAGACAGTCTGTGTCGATAAAAAAGTTTTCCCCAAAGGGCTTTTGATTTTGATTAATACATCAGGAGCAGAAAAACCAGCTTTAACTGCCCCCGGCAAATGCAATAAGGAGAAAGCCATGACGAGTAAAAGAGCAGAAGGTGACCAGGGAGTTACACAGCTGACTGCTGATTATTCAGAGCATCACGGCCGAAAGGTGTTTTCGCTGCTGAATGATTTCGTATTTAAATGCGTATTCGGGCAGGAAAAAAATGAGGCGCTGGCAATCTGTCTGCTGAATGCGCTGCTAAAGAATTCCGGCAGCAGAAAAATTACCAGTCTTGAGTTTCTGAATCCCTTTAACTTAAAAGAAGCTGCAGAACAGAAGGCAAGTGTTGTCGATGTCAAGGTAAGAGACGGCGAAAACCGATGTTACATTATCGAGGTTCAGGTTTGCAGGCATAAATTCTTTGTGCCGCGAACTGTCTACTACCTGGCCAGGCTGTATTCGGGGCAGTTGCTGGTGGGAGAAGATTATTCGGCACTGCAAACATCTACCGGCATATCAATTCTTGATTTCGATCTGTTTGAAGACTGCGCCGAGATGCATAACATTTTTGAGTTTCGCAACAGACAGGGCACGTTAAATCTGCCAGAAACAATGATTCTGCATTACATAGAACTTCAGAAGTTCAGCCGCAACAAGCCTCGGCATCTTAAAACGCCATTTGAAAAGTGGCTGCAGGTACTGAAATTTTCCGAGAAATATATTACAATGGGTTCATTACCAGATTATCTTGCCAATGAAGAAGGTGTAGCGATGGCAGTCTCACAACTCAAAAAAGTCAATGCCGACAGGGAAATGCGGCAAATTCTTGAGGCACGCGAAAAAGAAGCTCGTTTTGTATCAATGATGAAGCGCATTGCCAATGAAGAAGGTCACGAAGCAGGTCTCAAAGAGGGTCTCAAAGAAGGGCGCAAAGAGGGGAGCAAAGAAAGCAGTATAGAGATTGCCTTGAAGCTATATCAACGTGGCGTTGCGATTGATCTGATTTCAGAAACTACTGGCATCTCAGAAGCGGAGCTAAACAAGCTTATAAAAAATCATAGCTAGCTTCACCAGTCATAACCGACCATAGCCCGTGCAACAATGCCAAAATGCGTGCGACAAGTGCGCGAACGTCCTGCATATATATGCGTGTTTTGCGATTTTTATACGACGATAAAATTCTGACAACAGGCTTCGGCAAATTTTCCTTCATCTGTGCATATCTGCGCATCCGGCTACTCCCTGACTACCTCTATCAGCGCTGCGCTGGCGACAAATTTCTTAAGAGCCTCGCCAGCTGATTTTATGTTGAAAAAAAGCCGGTTGGTTTTTTTGAATGCATAAAGCCTGAACAAAAATAACTCGTCGGTTGCGAAAAATTGTCTGAATTTTCCGGAATTACATCAGTAGAGTGCAAAACTTTACCTGGAGGTAAGCCATGAAATTCGTGTTCAAACCAGAATACAAGGTCCTGCCGGCTGGCTGTGATTCGCAGTTTCACGTAATCAGCAGCGTTTCGGTGCCGGCTGACAGCAACGACGCCAGGCCGCGCCAGCCGATTTCAATGGTGCTGGTCATCGATAACAGCGGTTCCATGGACGGCAGCAAAATTGAACAGACCAAAAATGCCATTCTCGAAGTTCTGCACCCCCTGCCCCGCCGCGACCGCCTGGCCATAGTTACTTTCGCCAGCAATGTGCAAACTGTCTACGAACTTGAGCTGCTCACCGACAAACCAACAGTTGCCAATCTGGTGCAGAAGATCGTCGCCCTTGACTCGACCAACCTTTCCGGCGGCTGGCTCAAGGGACTCAACCAGGTCGAAGCTGCTTTTGACGCGACTCACATCAACCGCATCTTCCTGCTGACTGACGGCCAGGCGAATGCCGGCGTCACCGATCCGGCCGAGCTGGTAAAAATCGGCCAGTGCTACCGCGACAAAGGCATTACCACATCGACCTTCGGATTTGGCGCAGGCTTTAACGAGGCTCTGCTAAAGGATATAGCGACTCATTCCGGCGGCAATTTCTATTTTGTGGAAAAGCCCGAGGATATTTCTACGGCATTCAGATGCGAGTTTGGCGAAGTCAGCGAGCTGGCCGGGCAGAACTGCGAAATCAGTTTTGAGCTTCCGGCAGGCGTTGAATTTATCGAAGATCTCAGCGCATTCCCGCTTGAGCAGAAGAAACAGGTGCTGAAATACAATATCGGCGACATTACCCCCGAACTCGACCATGACATTGTGTTCAGAGTCAAAACTGGTGCTGCTTTCAGCAGGGGCAATCCGGCGCTGTTCAAGGTTAAGGCCGGCTACAATTCCGTAAGTGGCAGCTACGAATTCATCAAGGCCGAAAAGCAGCTGAAAATCAAGTTTGCAGCGCGGCCAGGTGCTGTTGAAGCTGACGAAGAAGTAGTTGACACGGTAATTCTGGCAAAATGCATGAAGGCCAAACACCTCGCCTACACCGAAGCCGTTGCCGGAAGGCGCGACTTCGCCCTCAAAATCATTCAGGACCGCGAGACGGTAATTCTCGATCGACTTGAAGCATCGATGCTGGCCGATCGCGACAAGCTCAATCTCGAGCTGGAAATGCTCGGCAAAATCAAGCAGACCCTCAACGGGGGCGCGGCAGACAGCGGCAAAACCATCAAGAACCAGATCGAGGAATATTCAAAAAAACGTGGCGCCTACCTGCAGATCCGCAAGGAAAAGAAATACGTTGTCAACACGCTCGTAAAAGCTACCGACACGCGCAGGCAAAGCGAGATCAAAAATGAACTTGCCGGCGCCCTTACTGATCTCGGCCTCGAAAGCGACTTTATGCGACGCTGCCAGGTCAGTTTTTCAGAACTGCTCAGCAACGCGGTCGAGCACGGCTGCAAGGGCATTAAGGGCGGTCTGGTCAAGATCATGAGCGTTTTCCGCCGTGGCAGCGCTATCATTCAGGTTGCCGACCCCGGCAGGGGTTTCGACTACGAGACAGCCCTCGAAAAGGCAAAAAGCATTATTGTTCCGGCGACAGACAGCGGAAGTGCGGCAGACAGCACGACCAGCAACCCGTCAGAACGCGGGCGCGGCCTCGCTTTTCTGCTGACCTGTGCTGATGAAATTTCCTACACCGGCGGCGGCAATGAGGTTCAGGCGAGATTAACCAACAAGGCTAGAGAAGGAGTGATCTCGTTCGACAGCTCTTCTATTGGCGGCTCAAATGCAATAACCAGCAGGCGTCTGTCGGTTGAGATCAAAAACCACAAGGTCGGCAGCAATCTTGTTGTTGAAGCGATAATCTCAGGAGATATGGACAGCTATAACTGCCAGGCGATTAAAGGTACGCTCGCTGACCTGCGCAGCAAGGGGATCAGCAATCTGATTCTCAATATCAGAAACGTGGAATGTTTCGACAGTTCTGGGCTTGGCTTCCTGGTTTACCAGACCAAAACCTGCCGCGACATGGGCGGAAGATTTGTTCTCAGCGAGCCAGCTGGCTCGATATTGAATATTCTTCAGCTCTGCAAACTCGACGACTTTTTCAACGTCTGCGACAATCTCAACGAAGCTCTCCAGGTGTTTGCCTCCTGACAATCATTGCAACCACAACCTGATCTTCCCGGGGCTCCCCTGCCCCGGGATTTTTTCGTTGCGGCGAATAAGCAGGCTAATCACCGCAAAATTTGCGGTGATTAGCCAGATATGATTTCGCAGCGGTGGTCCGCAGTTAGCAGCAGAAAAAAATCAAGGTCCTGAATCAGCCTTTTGCCAGGAGAATAGCGCGTACCTGCTCGTATTGTTTCATTCTGTCCAGGTCTTTTGGTGTCGGGCTGGGAATTCGCGAAAGATCCATGTTGTGAGTAACATCTGCCAGTTTTACAGCCCGTGCGATCGAATTTTCTGCGGCCCGGGCAGCAGCTTCGATACGGGTTTCGCCCTTGCGTTTGGTCAGGGCATCGACAGCCGTCCCCACGTTTTC
>MFYY01000042.1:7290-7758 GCA_001787855.1 Candidatus Riflebacteria bacterium GWC2_50_8
TCATGCAGAATCGCGGTAATGCGTTCATTTTCGCCAGTCACCGAGAACATCAGGCGAAGCGGGAGCAGAATATATGGCTCCCCGGCCTTGTCAACCTGACCGGCATGGGCGCGGGCAGCAAGCTCAATGGCCTTTTCCAGCATGCTCATAATCCTCTCCATGTAATAATTAATTTCACTATTGCAGGTAACAAGATATAACAGTATCGGAAAACAGGCAAACCGCCGGCAAACGGGTTACCGACGGTTCACACAAATTATACGATCAGCTGAAAAGCGAGAATGAACTCGCGAAAATATTACTGCAGAGGCGTAGAGCCTTAATCTGAAGCCGTGTCGATCTGCCGCTTCAGTTTTTCCAAGGTAACATCATAACCCATGCCGGCGAAGCTGCCGTCGGGTTCAACTGGCCAGCAGCCCTGCGGAGAGTTAACCACATCGTAATGTTTTTCGGTCTTTTCGAGAAACA
>MFYY01000043.1 GCA_001787855.1 Candidatus Riflebacteria bacterium GWC2_50_8
AACGAACGCAGCCAGAAGATCTACAACGGCTGATCGGAAGGCACCTGTGCATTCACGGCCTTCGCGAGCTTAGCAAATATAAAGTATTTCAAAAGTCATTTAAAATATCAGAAAGAGGTTGATATCACATGAAGATAATTGGTAACGCCACAGTACTCACACTCGGAGAAAACCACAGAGTCATCGAAAATGGAGCAGTTGCTTTTGACGAAAAGAAAATACATGCAATCGGCACCACCGAAGAAATCAGGCAGAGATACCCAAAAGCCAAGCTGAAAAGCGTTAAGGGTCGTGTGCTGATGCCCGGCATCGTCAATACCCACATGCACCTTTACTCTACTTTCGCCCGCGGCATCGCCTTAAAGGATGCGCCGCCGACCAATTTCGTGCAGATTCTTGAACGCCTGTGGTGGCGCCTTGACAAGGCTCTTACCAAAGAGGACCTCTATCTGACCGCTCTGATACCATTGCTTGATGCAGTGCGCAATGGCGTTACCACGCTGATCGACCATCATGCCAGCCCGAACTGCATTACCGGTTCGCTCGACGTATTGCGCGATGCTTTCCGCAAATGTGGCCTGCGCGGCAGTCTGTGCTACGAAATTTCTGACCGTGACGGCTTCGAAAAATGCGACGAAGCTTTCAGAGAAAATGCCAATTTCATCAGAGGTCTCAAGCTCGAAAGCGAAGCCGATATTTCAGCCATGATCGGTCTGCACGCCAGCTTTACGCTCTCAGACACCAGCCTCGAAAGAGCCGCAGAACTCATGAAAGCCTTGCAAACCGGCGTACACATTCATGTCGCCGAAGACAAAGCCGACAACGAAGACGCCGTTAATCGTGGCTACCGCTCGGTTGTTGACCGCCTGCACCGCTTTAACCTGACCGGCCCCGACAGCATATTCGTTCACGGCGTAAATTGCGACGCTCACGACATCCAGACACTCGGTCTCACCAAAACCAACGTCATTCACAACCCGCGCTCGAATATGAACAATGCAGTCGGCTGCGCACCGCTCGAAAAGATGCTCGAAGAAAAAATCAACGTCAGCTTCGGCACCGATGGCATGTCAGCCTCGCCGCTCGAAGATCTCATGGTGGCAAACCTGCTGCACAAACATCAGGCCGGCGATCCGCGCAAAATCTACGGCGAAGCCTGGCGTATGTTCGCCGTTAACGGACCGCGCCTGGCCAGCAAACTGTTCAAGAAAAAAGTCGGCACAATCGAAGAAGGCGCCGCGCCAGACCTCGTTGTCTGGGATTACGTGCCACCCACCCCGGTAACCGCCGCCAATACCTATGGGCACCTGACCTTTGGCCTGCCTTTCAGCAAAGTTCAGACTACCATCTGCCAGGGCAAAACCCTCATGGATGACGGAGTTCTGACTTTCCTCGAAGAAGGTGAAGAAGAAGAACTCTGCGCCAAATCCCGCGAGCTCGCCAGCTCACTCTGGGAACGTTTCTAAAAACAAGGCAATCCGCCCGCGCCAGACCGGCCGGGCGGATTTTTACAGGCCATGGCAAAAAAAAAAATAAATAAAACACGTGAGACTGATCGACAGAAATTTAAGGTAATGCCCTCCGAAGAGGTCATTCTTGAGCATTTCAACGCCTTTTTGACCGAATATTTTATCAATCGCAGCATAACCGGCATTCAAGAATATCTTGCTCCAGAAATCACATCTTTTGGCACATCCGCGAACGAGGTAATGGCAAACCTCGCAGAGCTGATTGCAGCAATGAAAATTGATCTCGAACAGGTTCCAGAGCCTACCACCTTGTCTGATGCTTCTTTCAAAGTCGAACGCCTGAATGATTCTATCGCTGTTGTCTGGGGCCGAGTCAATATTCAGGGCAGATCAAACGAGATCAGTTTTGAGATTTCCGGCTGCAGAATGTCTGCAGTTTTTACCATCATTGACGCAAAACTGCTGATCAGCCACTGGCACATATCACATCCACAGGAACTGCCTGGCGAACCGCCCGAAAGCTGGCCGATCCGCCGAATAAGAGAGAGTCATCATGAGACCACCGAAAAATACCGGATTGTTTTTGAGACTTCGCCGGTAGGCATCGAGGTATTTGACGAAAAGGGTATCATCACTGACTGTAACAAAAAGTTTCTGGATATTTTTCAATTACCGCGCGAGAAAATTATCGGCCTTTGTTTGTTTGACCTGCCAGACAAACAGGTTGGCGAAAATGTCAGAAAGACATTGAGCGGAAAGACTTCTTACTATGAAAGCTATTTCAGCGCATTAGGAAGCAGGCCCGCTCCAATCAGAGTTCTTTCTACTCCGATTTTCACTGCTAACTCCAGAATATCAGGCGGCATTGCAATAGTTGAAGACATGAGTGAACCTCGCAAAAGCCAGGATCTTCTGCAATACCAGCTGCAGTTTGAAAAAATGGTGTCGAGCGTAGCACAAAGCCTTGTCAGAGCACCAATTGAGCAGATCGATCAGATTGTCGAAAACGCGCTGCAGCTTAGTTCACGCTTTTTCGATGCCGAGCGCGGCTATATTTTTCAAGTCGATTCCGAAGGCAGAACCCTGACCAACACACATGAATGGTGCGCGCCCTCGATAGAACCACTGATGCCGAAATACCAGAAATATCCGCTTGATCAACTCCCAGCTGTTCTTGAGTTTCATCGCCACGCGGTTGAATATCTTCATTTTCCTGATGTCGATGCCATGCCTGAAACAATGGCAGATTTCAAAGAACTTCTTATCGCAGACAATGTAAAATCAATATTGCTGTTGCCAATGCTGGCGCAGGGTAAATTCATCGGGCTTTTTGGCTATGATTGCGTAGAATCCAGACGCAGCTGGTCTTTTGAAGAAATTACCCTGCTCAAGGTCATTGCAGAAATGTTCTCGAATGCTTTTTACAAAAAGAACAGTGAAAAACAGATTCGCGAAAGCGAAGAAAAATACCGTTTTCTGGCTGAGAATATAAACGATATAATCTGGGTCCTTGACGTTGATGTCTTTAAATACAGCTATATCAGCCCTTCGGTCTGTCAGATATTTGGTTACACTCCTGAGGAACTGATGCAAAAAGAAGTTTCAGTCACTCTGACTCCGGCCTCTTTGCAAAGGGTAAACGAATATATTCCAGAACGCCTTGCCAACTTGCGAAACAATGGTCAGACACGCTACACAGAAGAACTGGAACAGATCCACAAAGACGGTCATACCATTATTACAGAATTAACGCAAAACTGGGTCATCAATCCCGTAACCCGGCACGCGGAGATTATCGGTATAACCCGTGATATAACCGAACGCAAAGAACTCGAAGAACAGAAACGTCTGATCGAGATTCACCGCCAGCAAAGCCTCAAAGCCGACAGTCTCGGGCGTATGGCCGGGTCTATCGCTCATCACTTTAACAACCAGCTGCAGGTCATTCTCGGAAACCTTGAGCTGATGGCGCTTGACCGGCAAAAAAGCGGTACCGTTTCCAAAAATGTCAGCGATGCAATACGCGCCACTCATAAAGCTTCTGAAATGAGTGCCCTGATGCTGACCTATCTCGGCCAGCATCAGGCCGAAGGACAGATAAGCAACCTTCATGAGCTGTGCAATTCGCAGCTGAAAGTTTTGCAGAAACATCTGCCTGAAACGCACAAGCTTATTCTGACCGACTCTGCGCCCGATGAAAAAGTAAACATCAACCGCGATCATTTCTTTCAAATACTCAGAAATGTTATAGCGAATGCATCGGAAGCCTGTAGCGCCGACTCAGCCACAATTTTCATCGACATTGCAAAAATCCAGACTAGTAAGATACCGGTTAAAAACCGATTTCCGCTGGAATGGGTGCCGGAACAGCAACATTATATCTGCCTGCAGGTCAAGGATAATGGCTGCGGCATACCTGACGAGGATATATTCAAGACCTTCGATCCATTTTTCTCGACCAAAGGTCCCGGGCGTGGGCTTGGTCTGGCAAACGCCCTTGGCTTTATGCGTGGTATTGGCGGGGGTATTACGCTAAGCAGCCAACAGCATCAAGGCAGCACCTTCTGCTTCTACTTTCCCTGCGTCAAAGACTCGTCTAAGCAACCGGCAGCAGCGTCGAAAAAGTCGCGGAAGCAAACTCGCTGCGAAATGATTCTGGTCATCGAAGACGAAGAAATGGTGCGCTTTATCACGCGCAGCCTGCTCGAGAACTTTAATTACAAGGTTCTTGAAGCCGAAAGCGGTGGCAAGGCACTCGAGATTCTAAGTGCTCTCAAGGAACAGATCGATCTCGTAATATGCGACCTGGTGATGCCTGACATGGATGGCTGGCAGACCCTCGAAGAACTGCGCAAGATAGCTCCCGGAATTCCGGTAATTCTTGCCAGCGGCTACGATCAGGACTATATCATGCGCGGTGAACACCAGCAGCAGCCACAGGCGTTTTTAAGAAAGCCGTATAACAGCATCGGCCTCCAACAGGCTATCGAACAGGCCTTATCCTGACATCATTCACAGTTGCAACAGAGTTGAATAAGCACAAGCAAGCGTTGAGATTACGCCGAGAGCCTGGCATAAAAATTCACGACAATCAAATTTTGAAGTATAAGCCGTAAAAAAAAGACTCCGGAATTACCCGGAGTCTTTTTACTGTCGTTGTGAGGCAGGCAAACAACAGGCCTCTATTTCAGAATCTTTTCGAGTTCCTTTTCGAGCTTGCCGTCGCGCAGGTCGGTAGCAATAACCTTGCCTTCTGCGTCAATCAGATACATGGTTGGAATCGACTGAATGCCGTAGGTCGGCCCAACTTCGTTATCCCAGTATTTGCCATCATAATAATGCGCCCAGTCCATCTTGTTTTCTTTTATGAATTTGTCGAATTCAGCGCGATCTTTATCGAAAGAGATGCCGACAATTTCAAAACCTTTGTCTTTGTATTTGTTATAAACGCTAACCAGCGGGGCAACTTCGGCGCGACATGGCGGGCACCAGGTTGCCCAGAAATCGACGAGCAGAACTTTGCCTTTGAATCTTTCGAGATTGAGATCCTTGTCATCGATGGTTTTTTTGCCTGCCGGAAAAGCCGGAAACGGCTTGCCTTCGGGACTTCTGAAGAAGGGGTTGAGCATGCGTTCAGCAACCTGAACGATCTGGGGATCTTTCGAAGACTGCAATTCTTTAAGCAGTGCATCAAACTCTTCAGACATCGGCACTTTCATCATCTGAAAGCGTTGAGCTGCAGTTATAATCATGGCTTCGCGCATATCACCCTTCCAGTTAGCGATGATTGCGATAACTTCTGGCACGAGTCCTGACTGAGAGCCGAGGGTGACCATTTCCATATCTAGAATCAGACGCTGAGTCGGTTCTGTAATGGTTTTGCGAAGTTCAGCAGAGCGTGCGAGAACGCCTTTGGCTTCGGCGCCAAGCTCTTTAAGCATGCTTGCCTGATCATTTGGATCGATGCTGCCGTTACCGATCTTTTCCTGTATTTTTTCGCTGAGTGCCGCGTTCTCTTTTTCAAGAAATTCAAGAACCGGGCCTTCCGGCTTCACTTCAGCTTTTTTGAGCTGTTCCTGAGAAATGTCATCCTGCTGTGCCCACAGCGCGCCGGCCGGGCAGAACGACAACGCCGCCATAAGCATAAAAGCAATAAATCGCAGTTTCATTAAGAGATCCTCCAATAGTAGACGTCGAGTATCAACACATTTCCGCATTATACGTTATTCCCCGCATAAGTCAATTTTCTTCCATCTCCGTCTCGTGCGCGAACTCGTAATCGTGCCCACACGGATGTGGGCATACTCGGCCGCCACGGGAACGGCGCGGCCAAGTGTAATCGTAATTGGCCATCAAGCAGTCATCCTGCGCGTAGTCGCAGGATGACTGCTATAGAAGCATGGATTCTGCGACTTCGCCTGACGGCTCGTGCAGAATGACAGAGAAAAGACGCGTAATACAAAGCAGCATGGAGCCCCCCCCTGCACAAAAAAACGCAGCCTGGTGCTGGCACCGGGCTGCGTTTTTGAATCAGTTTTTACAGAATTGAATCTGTCTTGATAGATCAGATCTTGATTCTTTTGCGGTCTTTCTCAACAAGCTTTTCGAGCATTTCAGGAACGTTGGCGAACCTGCTGGTCAGAATCATGGCAGCGATCATGTAGGGCTTGTAGCCGGCTTCCTTGTAGGTTTCGATGCGGTAGCGATCAAAAACCGAAGCGGCAACTTCGCCGGCCTTGCATGATACATCGGTGATGTCGGCAGGCAAACAATGCATGTAAAGCGCTTTACCTTTGTTAGTAAGCTTCATCATCTTTTCGGTGCATTCCCAGCTTTTGAACTTGGCGTTGTTGGCAAGACATTCTTTTTCGAGAGCCTTGAGACCATCGTGGTCACCTTTGCGCAGCAGCACGGTGCGCTTTTCCATTACTGAATATGGAGCCCAGCTCTTGGGATACACAATGTCGGCGCCCTTGAAGGCTTCTTCCATGCTGGTGCCGGCGGTGAATTTTCCACCACTGGCCTTGGCATTCTTCTGAGCAACTTTCATGACGTCAGGAATCAGGTTATAGCCTTCCGGGTGGGCTAGGTGAACATCCATGCCGAACCTGGTCATCAGGCCGATGATGCCCTGCGGCACTGACAGCGGCTTGCCGTAGCTGGGTGAATAGGCCCAGGTCATCGCGATCTTTTTGCCTTTGAGATTGTCGAGGCCGCCAAAGTGTTCTTTGAGCCAGCCAAGGTCGGCCATCGACTGGGTCGGGTGGTCGATGTCACACTGCAAATTAACAACGGCCGGGCGCTGTGGCAGAACTTTCTGCTTGAAACCGTCGTCGAGAGCTTCGCCGACTTCGCGCATGTAGGTGTTGCCGGCGCCGAGATACATATCGTCGCGAATGCCGACTACTTCAGACAAAAAGGAGATCATGTTGGCAGTTTCGCGAACGGTTTCGCCGTGGGCAATCTGCGATTTGCCTTCGTCGAGATCCTGAACGGCGAGGCCGAGCAGGTTACAGGCCGAAGCAAAAGAAAATCTGGTGCGTGTAGAATTGTCGCGGAAAAGAGAAACCGCCAGGCCGCTGTCAAAAACCTTGGCCGAGATATTGTTATCGCGCATGAGTTTGAGCAGGTCGGCGATAGCCAGAATCTGTTTGAGTTCGTCGGTGGTCTTTTCCCAGGTCAGGAGAAGATCTTTACCGAACATTTTTGTCTTATAACCTTTGATCTCTTTCAACAAAGTCTTGAGTTCTTTCATTTTGTAATACCTTTCGCTTTATTTTCGCAATAAACCCGGTAAGTAGTCATTCTGGCCGCTTACCGGGTTCTGTTTCACAACTTAAATGTAATAGGCGTAGAGAGCGTAGAAAGCTGATGCTTTAACAAGATCGTCAACCGGAGTCTTTTCGTTC
>MFYY01000044.1:0-1338 GCA_001787855.1 Candidatus Riflebacteria bacterium GWC2_50_8
CGCCTGAACCTGCTTAAAAAGAGAATTGCAGGCAGACTGGCCGAACCTCAGAAAGTAGAAGAATAACATGAAAAAAAGTATTGCCATAACACTGGCGCTGATCTGTTTTAGCCTGTCGCCAGCAGCGGCTGCCAACCCTGTTCTGCGCTATTTCACGCAACTGCTCGATGAAACCCGTGCCGAAATTGCCATTGGCGAACTGATGTGCGACCAACTGCTCAGTGATTTCCCGGAATCGATAAAAATAGCCTCTGACACGGCCCTGTCAGAACGCATGCGCAAACTGGCTGAAAACAGCAGCAGAGCCGAACTTAAATACAACGTTCTGGTTATCGACAGCGACATTCCAGATGAGATACCGCTGCCAGGCGGCACGCTGATAGTCACTTCCGGGTTGCTGGCGGCAGCTACCAGAGATGAGCAACGTGATTTCGTTCTGGCCCGCAACATAATGCACATGGTTCTTAAACACCCGATGAAGCTTATCAAGAGCGAAGGGTTGTATCCGACTATTCTCAATCAGCTGAAAACTCGCCCTGAGAGCCGAAACCCTGAGGTTTTGCGCAAAATGCTGCGCGATTATCTGCGCAACATACCCAAACTTGACCATAAAAAAGCCGATCTGCAGGGAATTCTGCTGACCAGCTCACCAGAAACCACCAGAAATGCAGCAATTGACATGCTCAAGAGCTTTACTATACGAATCTGGCCGGTTTTAACCTGGGATACCGGCGATCTGCCGGCCCGAATTGCCGAACTTGAGAAATTAAAGCTTCCGGAATAGAATCAGCTGATGCCATCTGATTTTTTGATAAAATATCCGCGCGATGCTGTTCGAGCCACTGACGGCTGGATCAGAAAAGCCGCGCTCGCCGCCATGGTTCGCGATCCCCAGCCCGTCGACCGCGAAATATTCGAAGACTTTATCGACAGCGATGATACCACCCTTTCGCTGATGTCTTTTCTCGGCCTTAAAAAGCTGTTTCCGCCAACTCTTCTGGTCAGAGATACCTGGAAAGAGCTTTTCGGCGAATCGGTAGATCTGCTCTCGCGCCGTGCCTGTTCCGGGCCGGCCCAGTTGCGGGTGGCTGCCCTCAAGGCTCTCGCCTTTGCACCCGAACATCTCAGCTTTGGCCTGGTCGAAAAGGTCCTCGAATCGCTGGCAACACCATTGAGTTTTGAGAGTATCAGCAGCGGGCAGTCACCAGATCTGACACTGGTTCAAAACCCGCAGACCTTTCAATTACCAGAGGGATTTGCAGTATTGCTCGCCTCGCTGCCCGGCAGCCATGAACGCGTTGAACTGCTCAGGCGCGAAATCGGCTCACAGGACCCATC
>MFYY01000044.1:1367-1683 GCA_001787855.1 Candidatus Riflebacteria bacterium GWC2_50_8
ACCAGGTTCTGCTGCTGGCACGATCATCCGAAAAACGTGTGGCTATTGAAGCTGCCCGCGCACTTCTCGCCTGTGGCGGCAGCAAAGTTTTTCTGGTTATCCTTTCCATGCTTAAGGAAACCGCTGACCCGCAACGCAAAGCAAGTCTGCTGCCTCTTGCCGCCAGTACCGGCCGCGAAGAGGTCTGGCCGGTAATCGTAAACTACGCCGGCAACGATGACGCCACTCTGGCACAGGCCGCACTTCAGGCCGCTGAAAGCTTCGCCGCGCCAATAGAAGAAAAGGCAGCACTCTACCGCCAGGCAATCAAAAGCCC
>MFYY01000044.1:1769-17178 GCA_001787855.1 Candidatus Riflebacteria bacterium GWC2_50_8
CTGATGATTCGAGATTATACCGTGCCAGCGCGGCAGCAGCACTCGGCAACATTTCAGCCGAAACGGCCCTGCCAATTCTTTCCGAGTGTTTTGACCGTGAGAAAAGCGGCGACGTTATCAGACAGTTAATTTTGAGTGTCAGAAAACTTTTACCGCGCGCACGCGGCAATATGCGCGTTCACGATCAGTTGTTACCATGGTTTGGCAGGCTCATGAAATCAACGGATGCTTTTAAACGAAGTCAGTGTGCAATTCTCTGCGGCCTGCTTGGCCGGCCGGCAGAAGATATGGTCTTACGCACGCTCGAAAAAGAGCATCACCCTCATGTTATTGCCTCTCTGTTGAGCTCTCTCGGCAGACTGGGCTGCAGTCGACTGCTAGTTTATTCAAGATTTCACGATCACAACGACTCGCGGGTCAGGGCCAACATGCTTGCAGCCATGTTGATCTGTGGCGGCGAAGCGGTTTCGTATTTTACCAATGCGCTCAAGGATACCGCACCACGCGTCAGAGGAGCGGCGGCCAGAAACCTGTTTCTGCTTGGTCAGCTCGACATCGTCGGCACGCTTAACCGCATGCTGCTGGTGCCAGAGCCATTATCGGTGCTGGCAGGATGCTATTCACTCGGGCAACTGCTGCGCATTCAACCGCCGCTGCTCAGTTCAGATCACCCGCTGCCGCTGGCGGTAGCGCGCCGCAGCACCCTGCAGCAGAAATCAGGCTCTTACGGCCCGATGTTGCTGAACACGCCAGAAACTGCCCAGGTATTCAGTGAGCTGGCCATTGCCCGTGGCAACCGCCAGAAAATGATCTGGATTCTCGAAGAAAAAATTAGACGGCATCCATCTTCTTACCCGGTCAGGCGTATGCTCGCGTCACTTCTGGCCATAGATGGTGAATTGCAGCGGGCCGCCAGCATACTGGGCGTTTGCCTGATCGAGCATCCCGGCATACTCGCAGACATTCTCGATGCCTATCGAATTGCCGTAAAACTTGGCAATCTCGACCGGGCTACCGACTATGGCGAAACGGCCAAGGCTCTTTACAATGAACTTCTCGCCGGCTGTCTGTTGCTGTGCCGGTCGATTAGAGGCAGCGGTGCCGAGCTGATGATGCAGAAACTTCACCATCTCGGAGAGCCGTCAATGAATCTTTACAATGCCATGATCCAGCTCAAGGTGCTTGAAAACGAAAACGAAACCGTGCTCGACCTTATGTCTGAGCTGGTATTGGCAAGACCTTACAACGCAGTAGTCGTCAGAAAACTTTCGACCATGCTGCCAGAATCTTTTGCCGAGCTGCGCCAGGCTCTCTCGGTATACGCCGCCTCGCTGCCTGAAACCGTTCAGACCTTTTAATGGCCAAGAATGGTTGACTGGGTAGCGCCGGTTGCCTGAAGCGTGACACCGGATTTGCCAGAAATCCTGCTGTTACTTTCACCAACGACAAATGCCGCAACAGTAAGCAGCAGAATAATAATCAACAACAGATGGTTCTCGTTCTCCAATTGCTTCACCCCGGTTGCCAGCATATTTATAAGGGCGCTGGTTAACCATTACTGATGTCAATTGTAAGAATTTTTTTACAACCCGCAAGAGGCCCCGCGTTTATTGTCCACCAAGATAGCCGCGGGCAGCGCGGGCTTCGAGACTGTTGCGATTATTGTCGCGTTCGATAACCTTCTGATACCAGGCGGCGGCTTCGTCACCACGGCCAACTGCAGTCAGGGCATTACCATATTCAAGCGCCCTGACCATGAAAGTCTGGTCATCTTCGGGTTCAGGATCACGTCGAAACAGCTCTTCATAAAGCCCGACCAGCTCGTTCATTCGACCCGTCTTCTGATAAGCCAGCATCAGGCGGTTCTTGGCATCAGGCAACAGATCGGTTTCGGGATACTGCTTGAGCAGATGTTCAAGCACGGCAATCACGTTGGTAAAATCGGGCGGGTCTTGACCGAGCATATAAAGGTTCGACAGGCGCCAGCAGGATTCTTCGGCCTGATCAGTCTGCGGGCAGCGCTCGATAACTTCTTTGTGCAGCTCAATGAAGCGGTCGAGTTCCCACTTTTCGAGCTCCATCATTTCTTTGTAAAGCTTGACCGCGTGTTCAATCTGCTCTTCCTTGCTGAGAGAAGTTGTCACCTGGTAAACGCCATCGGCTGACGGACTGTAGCTGCGTGCGGAATCAGTATCGTCGCCGCTCTGCGTTTCGCTGCCGACGACTTCGCTGCCGGTGGCGACCGTTTCAAGCCATTTTTTTGCAAAACTGTTTTCGGCATCCTTTACCAGAACAGCCTCAAACAAAGACTTTGCACCAACCTTGTCGCCCTTGCGAAATTTTATCAGGCCATGCAGATTCATCAGCGAGGTGCTCTGCGGGTAGAACGTCAGCCCTTTTTCGAGCACGGTTTCGGCAGTATCGTAGCGCTGAACCTTACCAAGAAATGAGGCAGTTTCAACGTAGAGCTCTTCGCTGGCATCTGGCTGCAGTGCTTTTAAATAAAGCTCCTGCGCTTCATCGTATTTTTTGGCATTCTGCAGCGCGCGGCCTTTTTTAATAACTTCTTCAGAAGCCTGCAACAGCCCAACGCAACCGCAGAACAGAAGACAAAAAGCCAGTAGTTTCGATCGACTCATTTGATGACCTCCAAAGCTATTTCCCGGTTTGATTCTTTCTCAAATTGCTGATTCTGAGTTCTGGCTCGACACAGGTCGAATAGAACTGGCAGGCAATCGACAACGTCGAGGCCGCGCCCTCACCTTTCTCGTCAGAAATCAACTGCATCGCCACATTGAGGAACTTGAAATTCCCCGCGCTGTCGAGTTCAGGCTTGAACAGAAACGACTGCACCTGACGCGAACCATGAAAGTTCGACTGCCGGTTCTCGTCGTTACGAAACAACGTCTGAGTGTCAGCATCGTAAGTATACCTTATTTTCTTCTCTTCGCCATCGCGAATGGCAAAAAACGAAAATGACGTGTCGTTGCATTCCTGCGGGACGATTCGTTTTAGTGACCTCACATCGGTTCTTATGCGCTCGACAATGCTGTCCATGAGACGCTGAATGTTAACCATGTCGGTGCCTTTTTTGAAGTGACGGGTCGTGCGGGTCATTACCAGCATGGCCATTGTCAGCACCATACTCGAAATTGCCGCTATTATGACAATTTCAACCAGAGTGACACCATAACGTCTGACTTTTCTGTCAACCATTGCGGTCTCCAAACTTCAGCACCGAAAGGCGTACCGATGCCAGCACACTATCGTCGCCTTCTACCACCCGATAATATATCTCAACATTCAGGCGCAAAATCCGGTCATCTTCGTCTTCGTCAAAATTAAATTCAGACTGAAAATAGCGAAAGGAAGTTTCCATATCGCTTTGAATTCCCTCATCATTTACTACCTGCAAAGTAGTCTGTAAATCCTGATTCTGCAGAACACCAGTGCGCCCCTGCCCTTTCAGTTCTGCGATCTTTTCGCAGCATTCTTTATATGGCAGGCCAAGCAGGCTGTCGAGAAAGCTTGCAGCGAGCTGAGATGCCATCATGTGCTTGCCGACAGAATAAGCGCCACGGGTGGTTGATGAACCAAGCCATAGCAGAGGAACCATTGCCAACCCGAATATGGTAATACCAACCAGCAGTTCGATCATCGACATGCCGTGACGTGTTTTGTGATGTTCTTTAATCATCGTCACCCGGCGCCCTCTCTGCCGTAAGCATGTAACCGCGCATATTCTCCATCATCTGTACGGCATAAGCCGGTTGTGATGACGCCATCGCCGAATGATAGATAAAAAACGGCGCGCGCAGATGCCGACATGAACTCTCAACCTGGCCAAATTCGAGCAGACGATCAGGCAAATCCAGATAATTGCAGGCTATGCCGCCGCAGAAGACAATCTCTTTGCGGATCGAAGGACCCCAGACAATCTGGCCATAAGGTGAAGGCTGTCTGGCGTTAAGATTTACCAGATGCACGCCGATCAGAGCCTCACCCTTGATGGTAATCGGGTCGCCGCGCAAGCTTACAAAAGTCAAAAAGTTTTCCTGGGTAATCTCGGTCTTCCACTTCTGGTAATAATCGAAGGCAGGCCCCTGAAATAGCATTGCACCGTAATTGCCAAGCTTGAAATCATCAGTATTGAGGTTATAGCCACGCGTTATACTATCAAGCTCAATTGGGCCATCTACAAGAACAATGCCACCGCCGATGTTTTCGTTCTTCATTTTCAGTGGCGGAACTTTGAGCGAACCGGCCACATACACAATACCGTTGACCATGAACTTGTCATTATCGATGCCCACTGCCTCAAGAAACTCCTGCCCGCTCGCGAAGCTCTTGCCAACGCGCGCCTCAATTCCCTTCTGCTGCGGAGTCCCGTCCTCAGTAACCCTGAACCAGCTGCGCATAAGATTCTCAAGTTTATCATTTGCCTTGAACCCGTCGCCGGAGGTAAAATCAGCATTGGTAAGAATGCGTTTAGTGCTCTTTATCGGGTCATAATTAAATGGCATGAAACCCTCGGGAAGATTGTCAACGCTGCTCATGCGCGGATTCCAGTTCTTGCCGGAAACCATACGTGACATGAAATCCTGAAAACGCAGATGCGCATACAGCGGCTCAAACTTATAATCGTAAAGACTTACCGTCGTCGTCGGAAAATCAGTTGGGCTACGGGTTTCATCATATTTAAGCGGAACGCCGCCACCAGAAGGCGGCCACCAGAAGGTCAACACAAAAAACCGGCTCAAAACATTGCCAAAGACCTGGCGATTAACATGGCCAAAGTTAATATCGTCAGGCTTGAGTCCCATTAGCTTGAGACCGCTCGCCAGAGCCATAAAACCTTCGCCGTATCCGGTACCGGAATCTTTAAGAGTGCGCCAGAACTCGCAGGCATTGTCGCCCGAATTCAAAAAATGCTCAACCGTGTATGCTGCGCCTGAAAAAATACTTTCAGAGTATTGTGGCACGATTTCCTGAGAAAAACCCAGAATGCCCATTTTCGCCAGCTGACTGTATTTGAGCGGAACTTCCATGCCCATCATACGCACCGAACTGCCGTCTGGCTTTTGAAACACTGTCATATACTGATATTTAGAGGCAGAATCAAAAACCTTAAACGTGTCAGGTGAAACCAGAAACATTTCGCCGACGCTGGCACTTACCAGACCGCTGCCAGCCTGCCCGACGGTATCAAGCTCTTCTTCGCGCGTATCGCCAGCCAGATTGAGATAAACCGAATCATCAGACGGCCCGAGAAAAACCTTGCCAGACACAGCTGCCGAGGCGTATTCGACGGGATCAAGCGGTGGCAGCATTACCATCGGGCGGTATTTGTTACCCGGCCGCATGCGGTTATGATTAACGATGCCGCTGTCAAAATCAGGAGGGTGCTTGCCGTCGCGGGTCAACATGATATTGATATTATCGTTGGGCCCGATTTTGCTTTCGCCATGTTCGCGGGCAATGCTGTCGGCAAAGAGAATAAAATCCTTGAGAACTGGTGTCATGCGCATGACCACGGTAAACGGGTATTGAACGCGCAGGGTGTACATGCGGCCATAAAACTTGGCCTTGCAGACAATTTCGAGCAGTCCACGCTTTTCATTCCCTTTAAGATGCGGTGGGCACTCGAATCCTGGCGGGTAGCCAATTTCTTCAGACCCGGCAAAAGAGATTGTCGGCGGTGACTGAATCTCGATATTGAGTTCTTCAGCCATTTCACTGAGCATGCCGGACTGCTTGTAGAACCTGGGATCAAGCGCTCGATTAGAGGGCGGGGCGCGAAACGCATTATAAAGGGTAGAACCCGGCTTGTTAACGTCGAGACTGATCTGCTGCAGAATATCGCCAGCGTATGATTCAAGAAAATAGCGGCTGAGCTGCGTGTAGTCGCTGAGCGTCAGCAGCTGGGTATGGCTGCTCATTCTTCTGGACAGGCCCAGAACCATGATCAGCATTACGCTGACCAGGCCGATTAGAATAATAGTAATATTGCCTTTTTTAGGCGACAACACTCGCATCATAATCGGAATTATACCCCCGGCACTTCTCATTTGTCCACGCTTTTAAGGGTACCGAAAGCAATCAACGACGACTTGAACCGAATTCGCTAATAGCAGCAGGCAATCGCCTGATGGTTGCAATTACAGCGGTGATCAACTAGAATTGCTCTTCATGCATTCAAGAGTAAAATTCAAATACGAGATCGAAACCGTCGCCAAATCATTCCCGTGGCTGCGCCGCTTTATCGACTCGTCATTCTTCGGTTTTTCTCTGATGGTCCTTATTCTGCTGTCAGTAGCATTGATCATCGTTGAAGTTTTTATCACCCTGCCCAAAAATCAACTCGAAACCATTCAGACAATTAACGATGCCCTCACTTTGATATTCATCATCGAGTTGAGTCTGCGCTGGCTGATCAGCATCTCCACCGCCAGCTTTCTCCGGGCATTCTGGATTGACATTCTTGCCGTGATGCCGATGTTCAGGATCTTTCGTATCGGCAGGATTCTGCGCATACTCAGACTTTTCAGAGTATTCTCGATCGGTTCATCATTTCAGCGCCGCTTCACTTTTTTTGGAAAAATTTTCGAAAGCCGCCTTGTCGAGTTCGGCATTATTTCGAGCTTTGCCGTATTTGCCATCGTCTTTGGCGCGGTTGGTCTGGCGCAGTTTGAAATAGGTGTTTCTGAAGAAATTACCTCGCCAGTCGACGCCTTCTGGAAATCACTGTTTTCGATGATGGCCGGCGAGTATGCTGACTTTCCCAAAAGCATTGGTGGTAAAATCATTTTTCTCGTCATTCTGATATTTGAAATGGGCGTATTTGCGATGATTACCGGTACCGTTTCGGCAATCATGGTCGACAAACTCAAGGAGAGCGCTATGCAGAAGCCTGCCAGTCCTGAAGAACTCAACAAACACATAGTAATCTGTGGTTTCAGCGCCAAGGCAGCGATTCTCGTCAATGAGTTCCTGCTCGACCCGGCCTTTAAAGACGCAGAAATACTCATGGTTTCAGAACTCGCCAATCTTGAAAAGCTTAAGCTCAAAGGCGTTAAAACCGAGCGCATCAGCGTTCTCAACGAAGACTTTACCCGCATGGAAACCCTGAGACGTGCCGGCGTCGAACGCGCCGTTGCCGCGGTAATTCTTTCTGAACACGGCCAGAATCGAACCACACAAGATATCGATGCGCGCACAATTCTTGCCGCGCTGACAATCGAGAAGCTCAACCCGAAAATCCATACTTCTGCCGAGATCTATAACGAAGAATATGCCAGTCATCTTAAAATGGGCGGCGTCGAAGATGTCGTCATTCAGGGTGAAGTTTCAGGCAAGCTTTTGGCGCGCATTTCGCTGCACGAGGGTCTGCTCGCCTTCTTTAAAGATCTGCTATCACGCGAGTCTGGCCACACATTGACTTTTATCGATCCTCCCCGCGAAGTAATCGGCCTTAGCTGCTGCGACGCAATCGGAATACTGCAGCGCGAACTCGGCTTTACCATGGTTGCCGTTAAACCGAAAAAAGAGCCACTTGTGGTTAATCCGCGATCTCACATCATTAACAGCACTGACGAAATACTTGTCATTAACCCGGTAACCTGAGCTTGGCCGACACAGTTAACAATTCAACACCACCTCGTTCTATCGCCAGATCAGCGGCGGTAATGGGCATTGCCACGTTTTTCAGCCGAATCGCCGGTCTGGTGCGCGAACAAACCTTTGCCTATCTTTTCGGCGCCGGCATCTGGACAGACGCCTTTAACGTCGCCTTCAGAATACCCAACCTGCTGCGCGACCTGTTCGCCGAAGGCGCGATGAGTGCAGCATTCATACCAACCTTTAACAGCATTCTCGAAAAAGAGGGTCGCCAGAAAGCTTTTAAACTGACCAATCTGACCTTCTGTGCCATCTTTGTTGTAGTTGGCATACTGACGTTGCTTGGCATAGTGTTCAGCCCGCTTATTGTCAGCACATTGGCGCCAGAATTTGTTAACAACCCTGAAAAATTCGAAGTTACCGTAAGCATGACCCGCATCATGTTTCCGTTTCTGCTCGCCATTTCATGGGCAGCAATCGCCATGGGCATACTCAATTCACTCGGCGAATTCTTTATTCCGGCTATTGCCCCGGTTTTTCTTAATCTGAGCATGATCCTGGCCGGATGGTTAATCTGCCCGGTTGCGCAAAGTTATGATTTCCCGGCAATTACCGGCATGGCTATTGGCGCCATGCTCGGCGGCCTGATTCAGTTTATTGTGCAGTTGCCGGCGTTATTCAAACACGGATATCGCTTCAGATGGGTTCTCAATTTTCAGGATCCCGGCATTCAACGTATTATAAAACTCATAATTCCTGGCACAATCGGACTCGCGGCCACCCAGGTCAATATTGCTATCAGCACAATTCTTGCTACTTCACAGGGCGATGGTGCGGTAAGTTGGCTCGGGTACGCGTTTCGCGTCATGCAGTTACCACTCGGGCTTTTCGGTGTTGCAGTGGCGCAGGCCACACTGCCGGTGATTTCACGCCAGGCGGCCGCCAACGACCGCGACGCCATGTCGCAGACTCTTGCCGGTTCGCTAAGGCTTTCATCGTTCATCAATCTTTATGCCTGTTTCGCTATCATTGCGCTGGCCGAGCCTGCGGTGCGCATACTGTTTCAGCATGGCCGCTTTACGCCCGAAGACACAATCGCGACAGCGCTGGCTCTCAAGGCCTATGCTGTCGGACTGCTTTTCTTCTCGCTGATTAAAATACTGGGGCCGGCCTTTTACACACTCGACGAAACCAAAGTTCCGGTAATGGCCAGTATCAGTGCGGTAATAATCAACATCATACTCAATCTCGCCCTGATCAAGCCTCTCGGCTATTGGGGTCTGGCACTAAGCACAAGCATCGGCGCGATGTTCAACGCCGGTATTCTCTACTATAAATTACAGCACCGGCTCGGCAGTTTCAGCCGTTTTGGCCTGATCAGCGCCCTGCTCAAAATTCTGGTCGCCACTGCACTGGCCGGGCTTGCCATGCAACAGAGCTTCATTTATCTGGCAACGGCGCTGGCGGCCATTATCAGCAGCGCAACAGTCGGCAGCATGTTGAACTCGACCATTAGCATGCTTCTGGCACTGCTCATCGGCACGCTGGTTATCGCAGTCATTTCGATACTTCTCAAAATAGAAGAAGCCGGCCGCGCCGTCGATATGCTGCTCCGCCGCCTGCGACGCTGAAGGGTTACTGATTCTTCTGCGCCAGAAACCAGTAGGCCTTGTGATCGGGAAGAACCGCCAGAGTTGTAAAACCAAACTCGGCAGCCAGAGCGCTCATCTCTTCAGGCGACAGTGACGGCGGCTCCTGATGCTTTTCGCTGCTGTCACCGTATAAATCCTTGTGTTTTGCCGCTTTTACGCTCTGACGAATTTCTTCGGGCAGATCAGGGCCAAAGCCACGGCCAGAAAAAACATAGCCGCCATGCCTGATTATGCGAGAGATTTCGCGCCAGGCTGCCGGCAGATCAGGCCAGAGATGCATAGAACTGCGGCTGACAGCCAGGTTGAAAGCACCATCAGCGACCTGAATACTGGCGACATCTGCCTGAATCGTCTGCCAGCGATCGGGCGCAAATTTTTCTGCCAGCAGGCTTCTCGTCTCCTGAATTTTTTCGGGATCAATATCAAGCAATGTCCCGCTTTTAAAGCCGTTTGACAGCATATAATACAGCCACAGACCATTACCGCCACCAAGGTCTACGGCATCGGTCTGTTCAGGATTCAGACTGGTATGGCGCAGCAATGTCTGCGTCAGGTAATGATAAACCGGCAGCTGATAGTGTTCGCTCATGACCGGCCTGTCCTTTGTCAGGTTGCGGAGCCAAAAGTGCCGAATAACAACCCGGCTATTGTCGTAAAAATAACGACCAGGCCAAGAAAAACAGCGGTCTTGTATTTACCCATGATCGGCGCCAGAGCGAGAACACTCGGCAGACTGATCGACGGACCAGCCAGCAGTAAAGCCATTGCCGGGCCATGGTGCATGCCCCAGCGCATAAACAGATCGACGACATTAACACCGACAATCGAGCCAAAATAGAGCATGGCGCCAATGAACGAAGCAGCCAGGTTGCTGAATATAGAGTTCTCGGCAAACACCGAGAATGAAGACACCAGAGCTGAAGTGCCGCCAAGAAAGCCAGAAAAGAAAATACCAAGGATGACCATCGGCATTATGCTGCGGGCCTGACGACCAGTGCGCTTAAGCCACTTGCGTGTGTCGTCCCAGGTGAACCACATGCGCAACGCAACCAGCACCAGCAGGATCTCGACCAGAACGGCAAGCAGTTTCCCGGCCAGATGAGCAGTTTTTATCGCCACATCTTCGCCACGGCTGGCAAACCAGGAAGCTGGTATCAGATTATCGGTAATACCCGAAAACAGATTGGTCGAAGTCAGCATGATCAAAACCAGCAGCAGAAAAAACGCGCCTTCCTGCCATGCCCTGCGCTTCGAAGGCTTAATCTTGAGCTCTTCACTCTCAAATTCATCGGGCATATTGGCAAAAATCTTCTGCATCAGCCAGCCAATGGCAATCGCACAGATCGCAACCGCGATTATGCGTGCCCAAAGCATTGATGGAATAATTTTCCAGGTGTAAATAATCGAAATAAGGTTGATGGCCGGCGAAGCATACAGAAAAGTAATGGCCGGACCGAGGCCCGCACCGCTCTGCAGCAGGCTCATGAATATCGGCAGCACGCCGCATGAACAGACGGTAAGAATCGCGCCGGCAAAGGCTGCCAGCGGGTAACTGGTCAGTGGGTTAGACTTTTTGCCGATCGCCATGATGATGGTTTCTTTTGAAAAGAAGGTCGAAATCGCGGAAGCCAGAAAGAAAGCCGGAACCATCGCCGAAATGAGGTGTGTCGACAAAAAGTCGATCAGTGCTGTCGAGCCGGAATGTGACGAAGCGATCAGCCAGTTGGCCAGCATCTTTAAAAAGGCTATGCTGTCTTTTCTCAGAACTGGCTCGCCATTTTCACTGACAAAAAGGAGAAAAACACCAAAACAGACGGTAAATATTACCCAGAGAACCTTGTGAGCAGCGAGTTCAAAACTGCTCGGCTCGGGACGCAGGTTAAAATCATCTTTGGATTTCAAGTGTTTATCAGCATTTTCAACATTTTGCGGCATTTCAGACTTTTCGGGCTTTTCGGCGTCACAACCAACATCCGGGCAGGAAGTGCATTCCTTTTTAGCGTGCTTTTCGGCATTCATTGCATTATTTCTCTCTATTACACAGTTTTGCGATCAACGCGAATTACAATATATTACACCAGAACCGCTGCAAATACTCACACTTTGTCATATGCATGACCGGTCTAAAAAACTCAGGGACTGCCATATAATCATGCCTGGCAGCCCCTGATGCTGGCAGGTTAGAACTTTACTTCGGCACCGAGGGTGAATTTTCGGGCACTGCGGTAGTAGAGCGGGTCGGTCAACAGGCCGGCCTTGTTTTTGAAATCTGAAGCCTGAACCAGCACGATATCATCCTTGTCGGCAATATTGTCGACGTTCACATACATCGAAAATCGGCTGGTAAAGCTCTGTCTGAGGCCCAGATTGAAAGTGGTTGATGAATCCACCCGATCATAATTCGTTGCCTTGCCGGCTGAATCGATCGTCTGGGTAGCCTTTATCGCGCCCTGATGCTCGCAGGTCAGCATGGCTGAGAGTTTACCCTGATGATAAGTCGTGCCGCCAGTGAACTTGTATTCAGGCTTGGAAACCAGGCGCAAACTGCGAACCTCGTCTTCAGAGCGGTCAAGACGAATATAATTGAACCAGGCATCGAAACAATCATTAACTTTTCCGTCAACACTGACTTCCCAGCCGGCCTGGGATGCTTCGTCAATATTCACATAGTAGGCGTCCTTAGCCTTGAGTGTGCCAACTCCGGCAATCACCCCGCCAGCCGCTGAGGTAATCTGAGAAATCTTGTTTTCGATATCAGAATCAAATCTTGCCAGCGCAAGTTTCCAGTCATTGTTTACCTGGTAGCCCAGTCTGAATTCAAGATTGTCGGCCTTTTCGGGTTCGAGGGTTTCGTTGCCGTATACCCGGCTGCCACGATACAGTTCCTGCACGTTAGGAAACCTGACCGTGCGACTCACACCGGCTCCAATATCGATCCTGCTGGTCAGACCATAAGTGGCGGCAACCGACCAGGAAGTCTCTGAATCTGCTTCAAAAGATTCATCCGATCTGGCGATCAGCTGAATATCAAGCTTGTCGTTGGCTGAGATTGAATCGCTGATAAAGTAACCTTTGCTATCAAGCCATGTACTTTCGATTCCGGCTTTCATGTCATGGCCGGTATCCTTGACTTCCTGCTGTTGCGCTCCCAGCGTAAAATGATGCTTTTCACCCAGTTTAAAGTTGTAAAGCGCCTCGATGGTGTTCATCTGAATGGTCACGTCATCAGCATGATTAACGGTTCCTGAGGCCACACTCAGAGTATAGTCGGTATAAAGCTGATTAGCGCTGAAATCGCGGTAACGGGCGTAACGCAGCACCAGATTGCGATCGTTGCCGAAATCCTTTTCAACAACATAGTCGTGATGAGACATTTCCCAAGGTTCAAAGCGTTCCATGTAGTTCGGAATGCTCAAGCTGCCTTCACTTTCAAGCACTGTTGCCTTGAATACCCATCCAGAATCGGTCTTAACCTGGCCGCGATACATGAACATCAGGTTGTCAGAGCTGTCGCCACCAATACCATAGTTTTTATAACGGCGTGTGCCAGCGTAACCATCGCGGAAAACACCGAACAGGTGCTCGTTCTGATGTGCAACTTTGCCATAAATATATTCTTCGTGGCGACTGCCCTCGCCACCAACTTCCTGTACCATGGTGAGCCCTGCCAGGTCTTTCGCCGTAGGCAGAGTCAGGTTGACCGCTCCAGCAAGGCCATTCGGGCCATAAACCAGCGAACTGCCTCCTGGCACTACTGTCGCTTTCTGCAGGCGGCGCAACGGGAACCCCGACAGTGACGAGGTACTGTTCCATGGAGTATTGATCGGGCAACCATCAACAAGTACTTTGGTATGTTTGCCATCAAATCCGCGCAGTTCAGGCGTCATAACTGAACCAAGAAGGCTATGCCCCCCAGTTATCGATGAATTCATTGAGCGCAGCAGTTCAACCGGGTCTTTATAAGGCTTGAGCTCTATCTTTTCGATGGTGATTGCATCCTGACTTCGCTCAAAAAGTCCTTTATAGGTCGCTCTTTCGGCATCAACCGCGAGATCTGGAAGCCTGTAAGCCTGACTGTTACCCGGCTCACTCTGTGCGCCGGCAATCATTACCGTCAACCCAAACACTACCAGAAACAGTCCTGTCCAAATGTTTGCTCTCTGCATTGTTCCCCCCATCTAAACGCTAAAGGTAAGCTGCTCTACACAACCAGCAACACCTTTATATCATACCCAATGCTACCAATCAAATAATTTTATACTACCGCAAACACCTGGCAGACAAACCTGACTTTTAAATAGACTATGGCAACCTGATTGTCCGAGCTGACCGATGCCACTACACGCTACTAAACGAGCAACAAAAAAGAGCAGACTTCCGCAAGCACCTGAAAGGCAATAAGAAGCTTTTAAAAAGAGTCGATGAGATTATCGGGCGAACTGCTGGTGGAGCCGGTCGGCGACGACTGTTGCTGCGGTGCGGACTGCACCGGCAAGGATAAAGATTCTGGCTGGGGCAGCCGCTCAGAAAAACTGCCATCATTAGTGACGTAAAGGGTTTGGCCGACAGCAGGCGAACGCTGCAGACCACTGGAACTGACCAGCTCGGCCCGGCCTGAATGCAGGGTAAATACAGCACCCCAATTTTTCAGGGCAAGCTCAAAACTGGTGCCCAGCGGTGTAACTGTAACCACGGGGGTTTTCACCCGAAAACCCTGATGTAAACCTGTCAGATCAAAGGTGGCGGCGCCATAAGCAAGTGTGATTTCGTTTTGTGACATGGCGAATACAGCCCCGTTAAAAAATTTGAATTTATGCTGAGCGGCAGCAACCAGCAAAATGGCATCTTCGGCGAGTCTGACTTCGCGGTTGAGGGTTATTCTGTCAGTAACGCCCGGCGGCAGCTTACCCATAACCGGCACCACCATGTTTTCAGCCAGCGAAAAAGGCTGCTGCAAAGGATTGTTCTCAGGAAAATCGCCGGCTTTTTTCTTGCCCATAGACGAGACAAGCAGCATTATCACAGCCAAAGCAGGTATCAGCAGCCACTTCAGCCAGACGAAAAAATCAGAATCATTGCCAGCACCGGGATTTGCGGCAACCGGGGCCGACTGCTGGCTGTTTTGAATACGCTTCATTACTGCTGCAAGAGAATTGTGTGAAACTTTTGCGCCCATCTGCTTATGAGCAGAGCCCGCAGCCAGCTTGAAAATGCTGGCAAAAGCTACGAGCCCACGCTGACACTTTTCGCAACCCTCAAGATGAGCGACAACGTCTTCTCTTTCGCTCACTGAAAGAGAGTTGTCAAGATATTCCTGCATTCGTTCAGGAGTCAGACAGTTGCCAGACATTTCAATCACGCCCTCCACTGCTTAAAACCAGTTCTTCACGTTGCGCCCGTTTCTCAAAAACATCCTTCAGCTGTTTTCTGATTCTAAACATCAGACTTTTGACCGTGCCAACCGGAACATCGAAAACCTGCGCTATTTCAAGATAAGAAAGTTCCAGACCATGCCTGAGAATGAACATTATCTGCCAATCGTCACTCAATATTGCCAGACACTCGTCAAACAACTGACTCTGATCTATTGATTCTTCAGGACTCGGCAGGTTACTGACGAATAGATCAAGATCGACATCCACAAAAACAGCACTCTTTTCGCGACGTATGTGCTCCAGAGACTTGTTAACCGCTATTTTAGCCAGCCAGGGCGAGAATCTGTATTCGCAGCGATAACTGGCCAGACCTGAAAAAGCCGAAATAAACACTTCCTGGCAGATGTCTTCAGCTGTTTCCCGATTCTTGATATATCGGCTGACGATTGAGAAAACAAGGCCCCAGTATTTTTCAACGAGCGATGCAAAAGACTGCGTATTGCCGCGCAGAACTTCATTGATCAGCTGCAGTTCAGCCTGTTTTTCAGAATTATTAGCCACAAAGAGCCCTGGAAAAAACCAGGGAGGCAGCACCTGCTGCCTCCCACAGCTTTAACGACAATTAGAAAGCATTCATCAGATTCTTGTCGCCGTCGGTGTTATCGATGTCTTCTTCGATAACTTTGGTTGGATCTGCCATATCGTCAGGCTTGACCATCGGTTCATCGGGCAATTGCGGAGCATGGATGTAGGTGAAGCTGATTT
>MFYY01000044.1:17186-24536 GCA_001787855.1 Candidatus Riflebacteria bacterium GWC2_50_8
CTTGCAATCCTGGGCAACTCATTGGTTGGTTCATCAACTTTGGGGAGTTCATTGGTTTTATCATCAGCCTGCATGGCTCGATAAATGTACTGAGCAGCGAATTTTACTTCGAGCTTGTTGATCATGTATCGCGCCGGCAGATTATTCGGATAGAACGTCTTGTCACCAAAGGCCAGCAGAAAGATATTTCCTTCTTGAATGATATAACCGGCACCCTCAAAGTCTGCACCTGGTTCGGGTTTTGGCTCTGGTAATGGAGTCGGATCAACCGGTTCCGGGCCGATTACGATCGGGCTGTCGAAAATCTTTTTGTAAATTTCTTCAAGAGAAGGCTTGAGGCTGTCGAATTCTTTGTCGCGGCTCCACACGTCTCTGAACAATTTGACGAATTCGAGTTTTTCTTTGGCAGTCAGCTTGCCGAAAACCTTCTGATCGATAAAGGCATCTTCTACCTTGTTCATCAGCTTTTCAGCGGCGCCCATCATGCGCTCAAGCTTTGCTCTGATTTCTTTGGCCGCGCGGTAATCAGCCTCGGTCAACGGTGCTTTCTGTGAAAAAGCATCGAGCTGTTTGCGCAGACCCCAGATTTCTTCCTGCAGTTTGCCAAGAGAAGCAAAGTTCTTTTTCAGACCATCCCAGGAAACTTCGCTGTCTTCTGAAATGTTGGTAAGGTGTCTGACAATCTGCTTATTAAGATTGTAGTTTTCGAAATGAGCCATCATGCGCTTCATGACCAGGGGAAACAGCTTGCGATGCTGGTCGGCCGATAGAATCACGCCGGCCTTCTGCATCTTGTCGCGTTTAACGGCGAATACACGCTGGGTTTCCTGCAACACCTTATTGATCTTAACCAACTGCCCATTAACTTCTTTGAGAGCGCCCTGCAGTTTTTTAAGTTCGGCATCGCTAAGCTTGCGCTTTGAATCCATCTGTTTAACAATAGCAAGCTTCTCTTTGAGCAATGGCTGCTTGCTTTCAAGAAGGCCGTGCAGCTCTTTTTCATGCCTGGTTCTGATGTCCAGCCATTCTTTCTGCAAACCAACCTTTTCCTGAACCTTGAGCAGTCTCTCAGTGTCGCCCTTGAGCTCGTTAAGCGAAATCGCCTGACGAATTGCATTAGAAGCCTTCTGATACTGACCCTGGGCACTGAACAGAGTCACTTTTTCTCTTCTTTCAAGAGAAGCCATGAACTGCTTTTTGGCTTTTTCATCAATTTTGCTGATTTTAAGCGACTTGTTGAGAGCAGCCAGCTGCTTTTCGGCTTTGGCAAAGAAGCGTTGTTTAATCAGTTTCTGAATTTCTGCACGCGCCTTCTTGAAACGGGCGAGCAAATTATTTTTGCTGACAACACCAGGTTTTGCATTTGCTGGCGAAGCCTGTTCAACATCTGAATCAGCAGCTTTGCCGTCAACAGTCAAATCCTCCGGAGAAACTTCTGTTTCTGCCGGATCATTGTCATCGCTGGTTATCATGTTCGGATTGTCGGCAACATCCGAATCAGAGGACTCGATAAAAACCGCGCCCTCAGCAAATACCGGGCTGGCAGCAAAAAACAACGCCACTGCCAGTAAAACAAAACACCACAAATTTCTCTTCATAAACAAATCTCCTCCTGTTAAATACTTATCCTGCTTCAATCCTGCTTCTGAGGTTCCTTGTCATCAATCCATGCGTCGGCTGACGGCATTTCCTCAAATGCAGCTGCATCCTTTGAGTCAACATCCTTTGGCACAAGTATCGAAGTCGCGTAGTCCCTGACCTTTTTGCCTTTCTTGCCGGCTATATCCTTCTTCTTTGCCGGAAATTTCGGCGGCGAATATATTTCCATCTCGCGCAGCTGATTTTGGCGATCACGGTAGGTCACTTTTCGCCGCTTCAACTCAAGTATTTTCTCAGGCTTTTTGTTGCCTTCGGTTTTTCCGCGATTCTTTTTGTCGGCAAGCTCTTTGCAGGCCGTTTCAAATGATCCGATCAGGTTCTTGCCAGCCGGCCCTGGCTCTTTGCCATTCGGTTCGTCATCCTTCTTTTCATCAGGATCTTCTTTTGCTCCGTCGGTTTTTTCATAGACCTTACCATCTACCAGCACCATGTTTTTATACTTTTCAAGTTCAGAGCGCTTCAGCAACTCTGCTCTGACCAGGCGAAGCAGGGCAAATTCAGAAAGCTCGGCAATCGGGGCTTCGGGCGGACAATATTTCTGGTTATAGATTACTATTTTTTCTTCCAGATTCCGGGAATCGTCATTCTGGGTATACTGTGCGGCATCAGCCTGGTTGTCTGATGGAACCGCCTTGTTGGCTGCGCTCATCGCACCAGCTTCTTGAGTATCACTTGCTGTCGGCTGGTTATTGGCAGATTCCTGCGCATACAGGCTGCCGGAAAAAATCGACAAAACCACAGTCAAACCCAGCACCGCAAAAATTATTGAAATCTTGTTTTTCATCAGCTGTTCTCCATTATCCTCATCTTCTATATGAAAACCAGTCAAGAAAGGTTGCAAAAAAATTAAAAATCGAGATAATTCCAGTCACTGTCGGTAAGACGGTCTGAAAAAAATACTGAACTGAGCTTTAACTCTTTCGAAGGAAACCTCTCATCCTCAGAGTCTACAGCAATTTTTACTACCAGCTGCCCCATATTCTTTACCAGAGAATTTATTTGGTTAGGGCTCAGGGCATAAAGAACTCCAAAGTCTTTCATGCGCGGAACACCGAACTTTCTTTTCTGCGGCGGAGAACCTGCGCTCTGCAGAACCCTTTCAACATAGTTTTTGCCACCTTCGTTCACCAGCGACCAGGTTATGCGTTCGGTATGCTTTTTTATCGTTAAAATCTGTGAGTAGGTTGCAGTATCAGGAATTTCAGATTCACCGACTGGAATAGTTGCCCGCGCTCCACCTGTCGACAAAGTCACAAAATTAAGCATATCACGTCGCAAACCCGAAAAAATCTGGCTGGCCGCTCTGATTGAATCAAGGTTGTCCTGACCCTTCATGGTAACCCGCACGGTATGCGAAAAAATAGCCTGAATGACAATCATAAAGCCGCAGGCAATCAATGTTACCACCACAGCTTCAACAAAAGTAAAACCGTATTTTTTTGATTCACATCTCTTCATGGCTGTTTAACCCTCTTTGATAACAACTATCATAAAGATTTCCCGATCGTTGTCATTGCCAGAATTCTTATCTTTCCAGGAGAGTTCGATTGTCGCTTTCCAGAATCTGTCACCCGTTAACAGACTGTTGCCGCCAGTGCTGAGGTCGGAGAGAGTGATGCGGCGCTTCGAAAACGCTTTATCCAGCGGAGAAAGCACCAGGCGAACCGGCAGAGCACAACCGCCGGCCTGCAAAGGAATCGCTGCCGTGCCATCTGAATATGCTTCCATCTGTTCTCTAAAGTTGCTGTCATTTAGTATTGATGCCAGATTTAACGATGCATCGCCGGTAAGAACCATCGCATCACTTACCACTGACGAAAATTTCGGACTCAGAGTCAGCAGCTGATCAGCGATTTCTCGCGCATAATGCACTGCCATTTCCTCATATATGGAAGCGTTGCTCATGCGGTTTGAAGAGCTGAGCAGACCGAGCAGCGGACCGGTTGAAAGGGCGACAATCACCACGCAGACCATTATTTCGACCATCGTCAATCCGGCGTCTCGTCTCATGGTGCAGCCCCCTCAATGGTCATACGCCCGCCGGTATCTTCGAGAACAAAGACTCTGGCCTCAAGAGCCGCCGGGGACGACGGGTTAAACCTTGGATTGTAATGCACTTCGCCGCCCTGAGTAAAATGGCTCATGGTTGTGCCCAGATGATTGAGCGGGTCATTCATCGGGTCATCATATAGTCCGATCTCAGTAAGCGCCAGCCCGCCATAAATCTGAAAGCGGCCAGGACTGCCACCGATCGTCGGCGGACGCAACAATCTGCCGGAGGCAGGATGCAACGACGCCAGATAAGCATGAATCAACCTGTTTGAGCCAGCACCATCAATATAAAAGTGCCCGTTGATCAGAGCCAGCGAACAGAGAACATTCGGCGCGCCTTCGCTTACTGTGCTGGTGATATCATGTTTTATTACCAGACTGCCCTTGTCAACGATGACAATCAAAGGCTTTACCAGATTAACCGGTCTGTTAGAAAGCACGAGTGCATCGGCATAGCTGTCGGTAGCTCCAATTCTGCGAGTGACCAGAAATATGCCAGGCTTGTCGCTTTCATTTACGGCACCAGCGCCAACTCTTTTAAACAGAAACTTTTCCATGGCTTCCTGCTCTTCGGCAGTGCTGTCACATTTGCGCAGGTCGAGCTTGTGAGTTATCCGGTTAGAAAGCAGGTTTGAATCAAAAATGTTGATATCGAGCAGATTGCCAGAAAAGAAGCAGTTATCAGGGCTGACATTAGGGTCATACTGGCCGTTCTCGTTAAAGTATATGCCGATTTCATCATAAGGATGTACGCCCTTTACCGGGCAGTTTCGCATTTCTTCGGCCTGTGGCACTAAAAAGTTCTCATTATCAAAAGCGACTGCCGCAATGGTCGGAGCCGCCGCCAGATTTGGGTAAGCACCGCGCTGATACTTCATAAAATCAAAAATCAGATTGAAAGCAACACCATTGCCAGGCAAAGTCGTCGAAGGCTCTGGCAGACTATTATAGGGCATGAGCTTCTTGAAGCTCTCATAGCCGTTAACAAAATAGTTCAGGCCGTAAATTGGCGGCACGAGCGGTCCAACCCAGAGATCAGCAAAACCCTGCAGCGTCTGGTTAGCAACAACCTTGTCATTAAACGAGCTCTCAGACATGCCCCCCCAGATTCCCCTGTATTCAGCAGAAGTCGAAGTATTGGAGCCACGAAAAAAGAAAAACTTGAGAAATCCAGCCAGGACCGGACCAACCATCAAGGTTCTCGATTCGTTACTCTGGGTCCCGTAGGGATAAATCCAGCTTGCAGCTGAGCGGATATGATCGGATGGAACAAAAGACGCACCAGCTGTTAAACCGGGCCAGAGATTCTTGCCGCCGGCGCCATAAGGATTGCCTTCTTCCCAGGTGTAAAAACCCTGATATTTGGCTCCTAAATCATAATCATGCTCAGCAAAATCACTGTCAGGAGCAAAATTCGTGGTATCTTCGATGATTTCAGGTGCCAGCACGGGCATGGCAGAAACAGATGGCCAGCCCAGCATGAAATGCCCACTTTCAGAGCTGCCAAAGCCAGATGGAATTTTGATAAAGACCGCTTCGTCGGCAGCCGAGCCGGCCGGACCAAGAAATACCCAGCCGCGTGAACGCAGATGATCTTTGTCAGCCATGGCATTGCGTTCAGGTACAGCAGAATCAATGGCAACACTGTCAGTACCGTTAAAAATCTGCAACGAGCCGGTAAAAGTCTTACCACCGGCGGGTGGATGAACATAGGCTGTGTCTACGGTTCCGTCGAATTTAACGCCTAGAGCATTGTAAGAATCTGGATACGGCGTTTTTTTGACAAAAAGTGAGAAACGACTGAAAGCACCAGGTATCATGCTGACTACTCTGAATTGTCGCGACATTGTTGCCTGACGCCGGAGGCCGCGGTATTCAACCGTGCATTTTACCAGCAACTGACCGCACTTTTCGATCGGATCGCGGCCGGCCTGAAATTGTTCTGGCGTTGTATCAGGAGTTAGTGCCTGCAGATTTTCCAGGGTGATTTCCATGCTCAGACACTTTGGGTAATCGCCCATAATGCCGGGTTCCTGCAACTCATCAAAGGTATTCAGAAAATTCTGGTAATCGTTACAAACGTCGGAGCAAACAGGGTTGGAGCTGGACAGATTTATGCTGGTGCCCAGTTCGGCGGCGGTTTTGCTAAACAGCTCCGGGCAGCTGGTCTTGATGGTGTCTTCAAAAGAAGAGCCAATTTTGTCACTCAGCAGACGAAGGCCAGAAATGGCCAGATAGTTCGCCGTTTCCGAAATCATCAGGTGATGCGCCTGAATATTGCGCTGCCGGACTATGCTGTTGAATGAAAAGATAAAAACAGCCATCAGCAGAGCTACCAACAGAACGACGCCCAGAAGAAAACCTCTCCTGTATCCTCTGTTAACTAATCTCTGCAACATATCTATCATGTTTTATGAACTGCCAGAATCATGCAAATTTGTCCGTACCGATGAGTAAATTTTACATCATTCTGCCTGCAAACACCTGCTAAAAATTTACTGATTTACCGTCAGATAAATGCTGACTTTGCTGCTTCAATTCTACTGATTTGATTTGTGGCTACATAACCTGTGGTACATAAAGACCTGGCTTGAAAAATTCTGTCATTACCTGAAGTCCTTTTCAAGAATCGCAAGTCGATAAGCAATTATTACTTTGCAAGAATCAGAATTTATGTAAATATTAAGGAACAACAGCTATTCTATAAAATTGCGACAAGAAATAACTCATGCGAGAAAACTATGACCAACGAAGAAATACTTGAATGGTATGAAAAAGCCTGTGCATTTCACACCAAGAGAGCACCCGGCCTGGCAATTGGAGTGGCAATGGTCGGAGCATGCCGTGAACGGTTAGGGTCGGTCAAAGACAAGGTTAATGCCGTCGGCGAGTCAACTTCGTGTCTCTGCGACATAATTCAGCTGATGACCGGATGCACTCTTGGCAACCGCTATCTCAGGACTTACGACGAGCTTGGCAGATTCGCCTTCACTCTTTTCGACCGCGCAGACGGGCGAGGAGTAAGGGCCAGCATTGATCTTGGCAAGATTTCGGCAGCAGAGACACCAGAACTGCACAAATTTTTTCTGAGAACCAGATCAGCAGCTGTTAAAGCCGGCGGAGAAGCTCGTCTCAAGTCTGGTGAGCAGGTGGTTAAAGAGTTTCTGCAGATTCGTAACAAAATAATCGTGCTTCAGGATGTGCAGATCGAAAAGTTCGGAAAAGGCGAAAAACTGCCGGCTGCTGTCTGCAAAACCTGCCACGAATCTTTTCTTTACAGCGGCACCGAAAAAGAATGCGCAACCTGCCGTGGCGATCTCAAATACTACCGCCCCGCCTAGTCCTCTGGCGCAGTAAAACTCAAGAGCAGACGGCCTCAATTACCCAAAGTGGCGGCCGATGGCGAGTATGAGAACGATTACGACCACCAGGATGAGAATAAGTAGAATCATTATTTTGCGCTCGCCTTTCTTAAATCCGCGAATTCTGCGGTGAGAATTACTTACTGTTACTTATGTTCTGAGCCGGCATAACCGCCGAAGCTGCTCAAATACTGGGCACGCGCATATATGGCCGGACTGGCGGCTTCGGTAAGACTCAGATTACCCCTGAACTCCTCGATGCTATCGTAATCCTTCT
>MFYY01000044.1:24544-30282 GCA_001787855.1 Candidatus Riflebacteria bacterium GWC2_50_8
CATTGCTCGATTTCACGCAACATCTGCGCAAGGTATGACGGGCCATTTTTATAAAATACCGAAGCCATCTGAACGGCGGTGGCGCCAGCCAGAATCATCTTAATTACCTGTTCAGCACTATAGATGCCGGTTGCAGCAGCTATCGGGCAACCAAGGCGGGGACTGAGAATGCCAACCCAACGCAATGGCAGCAGATATTCTTTGTCGCCGCTGAAGGGTTGCGCTTCGATAAGCTTTTCCTTCTCGATATCTATGTCCGGGTTTGCAAAACGGTTAAACAGAGTTATTCCTGCCAGCTTTTCGCCGGCAAGCGCATTGCAGACAGATGCCAGATCAGAAAAATAGCTGCTGATTTTGACCGTGACCGGAATCTTAACGCGGCCGGCAACTTCGCGCACAGCATTAAGATAAAACCGACGGCTGTCTTCAGCAGTTGTCAGCGGATCACAGGGCATGACAAAAAGATTAAGCTCGATAGCATCTGCACCGGCATCCTGCACCTGTGCGGCAAACTGCAACCAATCTCCTGATGAAACACAGTTGATACTGGCTACAACTGGCACTTTGCTTACGCCTTTGGCAGAACGGATCAGTTTGCCATAACTGGCCAGCACCTGGTCGCGGATTTTGTAATCAAAATAGTCGATGAATTCCTCAAAATGCGCCGAAGTCTTTGTCTGCGCAACCTGGTTATACTCATTGACAATCTCTTCTTCGAACACTGATTTAAGAACGATGGCACCGGCGCCGTTGTCAGAAAATTCTCTGATCTTATCGACATTGGCAGTCAGACTGCTGCTCGCAACAATCAGCGGGTTATCAAGTTCAAGGCCAAAAAAATTTGTCTTCAGGCTGATCATAATGCTATTTTCCTGTCGGTTTTTTGTATTTTTCCTGGAGATACCGGTGCATCGAAGCAGCGGCACGGCGCCCGTCGCCCATGGCCAGAATTACCGTAGCGCCACCTCTAACGATATCGCCACCGGCAAAAATTTCTGGAATCGACGACTGCATGGTTTCTTCGTTAACTTCGATAGTGCCATAACGCGACATTTTAAGTCCGGCAAGGCTGGCGGGAATAAGGGGATTTGGGGAAACACCGATCGCCACGATCACCAGATCAACCTCAATCTCAACGATGTCGCCTTCGATAGCGACTGGTCGACGACGCCCAGACGCATCAGGTTCGCCAAGTTTCATGCGCTGCAAACGCACTTTGGCAACCCTTCCACCAGCATCTGCAAGGTATTCGACAGGATTGGCGAGGTTCATGAATTCGATGCCCTCTTCCTGGGCATGCTTGATTTCTTCGAGACGGGCCGGCATCTCTTCGAGCGAGCGGCGATAAATTATGATAGAACGCTCGGCGCCAAGCCGCTTTGAAGTGCGCACTGCATCCATCGCGGTATTGCCGCCGCCGATAACGGCAACGCGCTTGCCGAGCATTACCGGCGTGTCAGAGTCGCTCTGGTTGGCATACATCAGGTTCACACGGGTCAAATATTCGTTCGAAGACATGACGCCATTGAGATTCTCGCCCGGGATATTCATAAAATTGGGCAGACCAGCGCCGCTGCCAACGAAGAAGGCCTTATAGCCAAGTTCTTTGAGATCGTCAAATGACGCGGTGCGACCGACAACAAAGTTCTTTTCGAAAGTAACGCCCATTTCTTTGAGGTTTTCAAGCTCGACATCGACAACAGAATTTGGCAGTCTGAACTCTGGAATGCCGTATTTAAGCACACCGCCAATCTCATGCAGGGCCTCAAAAACGGTAACTTCGTAGCCAAACTTGATCATGTCTCCTGCAAAGGAGAGCGAAGACGGGCCAGAGCCAATGGCGGCAACCTTTATGCCATTTCGCGCTTCAACTTTCGGAATCTGGATTTTGCCGGACAAACGTTCATAATCAGCAGCAAATCGCTCAAGATAGCCGATTGCAACCGGTTCCTTCTGCATTTTCTGCTGATAAAAACATTTGAGTTCGCACTGCTTTTCCTGCGGGCAAACTCGGCCGCAAACGGCCGGCAGGGCGCTGAATTCCTTGAGAGTAACTGCTGCATCAAGAAATTTTCCGGCTTCAATCTGTTTAACGAACTTGGGTATATTGATGCTGACCGGACAGCCTTCGACACAGGTTGGAGTGACACAATCCATGCAGCGACTGGCTTCACGCTGAGCCTGTTCAGCTTTCAAGCCACGGTTAACCTCACAGGTCTGCGATTTGATACGTTCATGTGGCTCGACTTCGGTCATTTTAACGCGTTCAATTGCAATTCGCTCTTTGTTTGGCACGCTGTTGCGTAATGCAACACGCCATTCCGCATTTCTTTCCCGGTTAAGCATTTCTGTATATTCTGTCATAATGAGTATTCCCGTTACTTTTTGTTTCTTGCCTGGTCTTCTTCGTTCTTGTAAGCGCGCATGCGTTGCAGCAGCTCGTCGAAGTCGATCTGATGAGCATTGAATTCGGGACCATCGATACAGGTAAACTTTGTTTCGCCGTTTACGGTAACGCGACAGGCACCACACATGCCAGTGCCATCAACCATGATGGTGTTCAGGCTAACCTGAGTCGGAACATCATACTTTTTTGTCAGCAGCGCGCAAAATTTCATCATGATTGCCGGCCCGATCGCCACGCATTCATCAACCTTTTCACGCTTTATGACTTCTTCAGCGCCTTCGGTCACCAGGCCTTTGCGACCACTTGAGCCATCGTCAGTCATTACGATGACTTCATCAGACCATTGGCGCATCTCATTCTCGAGAATCACCAGATCTTTATTGCGCGCGGCCAGAATAGTTATCACACGGTTACCGGCCTCTTTAAATGCTTTGACTATCGGGAAAAGAGGCGCGACGCCAACGCCACCGCCAAGAGCCAGAATAGTTCCAGCTTTATAAATATGCGTTGCCTTGCCAAGCGGGCCTACCATGTCGGTTATAAACTCACCAGCTCCGAGTTGACAGAGTTTGCGCGAGCTGGCGCCAACATTTTGCACAATCAGGGTGATAGTTCCCTTTTCGATATCAGAATCAACGATAGTGAGCGGAATACGTTCGCCCTTGTCGCCGACGCGCAGAATCACAAAGTTTCCGGGTTTGCGTGATTTGGCAATCATCGGAGCTTCGACTATAAATTTGCATACGTTTTCGGAAAGCTTGTATTTCTCAACGATTTTATTCATGCATATTAACCGCTGAATCAGTTTGATTTTTCGGACAAAAAAGCCTGACCGCAAAGACTGCAGCCTCCGCCCGAATCCGTTCAGTCAGCCATCAGCTTAGATCAATAACGCCACAAAATCAACCCCGACTTTCGAGCTTGCGAAGGGATTCACAAACCTGTTGTCGCATTTATGCTGGAGAAGTTCTATTCGGCGCAAGATAAGCCAGGTAGCCGTTCCCACCTTAAACATAATCCTTACCTGCTCATCAACCGGCAAGCTTCACAATCCGGTATTTTAGTAGTATCGTGTAAAACGCAAATTTGCGATTAATAAGAATATGAAATTTTACAGCACAAGAAAAACCTATGTTCAGCAATCAGGAGCCGAAGGGCTTCTGTTGATGCTGGCGGCTGTACCGTTTGTTTTTTTGCCGCCAGAAACAGGGTTGTGGCAGAACATAGCTGCCGTCTTGTCGACCATTATCTGTCTTTCTGCTACATGGTGTATATTGCGTCTGCCAGATTTCGGCAAATTGCTGGCGGGTATTGCGGCAACCACCTGCCTGATTTCATTATGGCCCGGTATCACAAAAAACCCTGCCACTGCACTTTCTGTCGCAGTCGTTTACATTTTTGCCCTGTACAGCATCAACAATTTCAGCGCGGCACTGCATATGAACAGAAGCAACGATGAAATAGAACTTGGCCTGCAACGAACGCGATGGGCAGCGCTTGCGCTTATCGGAATTTCTATTGCCAGCTTTCTCCTCGTCAGAGAACTTTCCACAGTTTCATCAACAGCTCTGCTGGTAATTGCAGCAGTGGCGCAGATTCTCTCGATCCTCTGGTCAATCTCTCAGCAGTCAAACTTTCATAAGCTCTTCTGTATAGTACTCAACGCCCTTACGTTTTTATCGGCTTACTATATGGTAGATTATCATCTGACCTGGCTTGGCTGCCTTATCATTGGAGCAGCTCTGCTGCTGTTCCTGCCGCAATCTGCTTTTGTTGACGATACTCAGGGAAGCTGGTGGGACATTTTTGTCAATCACCCGGGCAGAGTCACTCTGGTAACCTTTTTTCTGCTCTGCCTGGTCGGCACATTTCTGCTGTTTTTACCTGGTTCTGCTGCAAACAAGCCAATCGCACTTATTGACGCTGCATTTACCGCAGTAAGTGCTGTATGCATAACAGGTCTTATCGTGCTTGACACCCCCAATGATTTTTCATTTCTCGGACAGGCGTTTGTCCTGCTTCTTATTCAGCTCGGCGGCCTTGGCATCATGACCGTAACAACCGTGGCAATGCACGCATTCGGGCAACGTCTCAGCCTCAAACAGGCAAAAGTGCTGAAATCAACCTTCAATTCTGAGCACGATAATCTGGTCAGTTCGCTGATTCAGATTGTAAAATTCACCGCTGTAACAGAAGCTTTGGGGGCTGCAATACTGACCGCACTATTTTACCGGGTCGGCTGCACAGGCAGCGACGCGATCTGGAAGGGTGTGTTTACCTCAATTTCTGCTTTCTGCAATGCTGGTTTTGCCCTGCAGAGCGACAGCCTGATTCCCTTTCAGAGCAGCCCCCTTATTCTGCACACTGTTGCCATGCTGATAATGGTCGGCGGCCTCGCACCGGCGGTCGTTATTATCATACCTGAATGGGTTCGTGGCAGATCAATTTCAGTAGCCGCTAAAATTGCTCTGATAACTACTGTCGCTCTGCTGTTCTCCGGCACCCTGTTCTTTCTGATGTTTGAATGGAACGGTGTTTTAAGCGGGCTTTCGCTTGCTGACAAATTTCACAATGCCTGGTTCCAGTCGGTAACCCTGCGCACAGCTGGTTTCAACTCGGTGCCTATCGAAAATGTCCTCGGCCCGACATTTCTGATAATGATATGTCTGATGTTCATCGGCGGCAGCCCGGGTGGTACTGCCGGCGGCGTTAAAACAACTACCTTTGGAGTTCTGATCGCAACTTTCTGGGCATGCGCGATGGGCTACGACGAAATAACCATAAAAAACAAGCGGGTCATACCAGAAACCGTATTCAAAGCAGTTACCACCGTCGTGGCCGGGATGCTGATATTGCTTTCAGTTGTTCTGATGCTTGAGGCAACCCAGCAGATCAGTTCGCGTGAGCTGATTTTTGAAGCTACCTCGGCACTTGGCACAGTCGGTCTCTCTCTTGGCACCACTGGAAAATTGGACAGCATAGGAAAAATTCTCATCATGCTGGCAATGTTTGCCGGAAGAATAGGGCCGGTTACTCTCTTCACCCTGCTCAGCCGCGAACGTGCCTCGAACGCAAAGCATTGTCTTGATGCCCGCATAAACTTAACCTGAGGAGCAATAAATGGCTCAACAAATTCTGATAATTGGTCTCGGACAATTCGGGATGTCACTGGCAGCAACACTTACCAGCAAGGGAGCTGAGGTAATCGCTGTCGATATCAAAAAAAGTCTGGTTGAAGAAGCCGCCGCCTTTGTAACCGAATCACTGATTATGGATGCAACAGATGAGGCTGAACTTTCACGCCTTGAGCCGGGCAAAAGAGATGCTGCTG
>MFYY01000045.1:0-712 GCA_001787855.1 Candidatus Riflebacteria bacterium GWC2_50_8
GACGATGAAACCCAGCAGTCCTGAAAGCAGAAAGGTCGCCAGACCCACGCCCAGAAACTTCCAGCCTTCAAGAAAATTTTCCCAGCAGCTTTCTGACTGGCTGACGCCCTTTGGCCACTCTGAAAGAACCATGTAGGCTATTACTGTGCCTAGAATCCAGAACATGTGCGGGCTGGTAATGGTCTTGAGGCCGGGCATGAACCATAGAAACGCCGGCGCGAGGACTGCCAGCATTATGATGCCGCCAACTGCGCCGACTCCGGTAAGCAGAATTGATTCAAATCCGCGCCCTTTGGCTACCCATGCGGCGCTTGGCAATATGTAGTAAGACATGCTTTCGTCGCCCGGGCCAAAGTAGGTCGCCGGCACCGTGTTAAGAATCGAGTAGCCGACAATCATGCCAATGCACAGCGCGATCAACTGCATTGGCGCCATGGTTGCCTCGAACTTGAGAATGACCAGCAGAAAAATGCCGATCACGTTGTAGATGTGAAGAGCTGGCAAAAATGAGATCAGGCACGAGAAAATTACTCCAAGTGCGCTGAAATAAAACAGGTCGAGATACTCGGGATGCAGCAGAGTTTCAAGTATTGCCATGTCACTCGGCCTCCGTACTGTCACCGACGCTGACTTTGGAGACAACTTTGAAAGCGCCCTTCTTGTTGACTTCGAGTTCGAGTTTGCCTTTAAAGAGCTTCAGTTTGCCGGTGGC
>MFYY01000045.1:748-7278 GCA_001787855.1 Candidatus Riflebacteria bacterium GWC2_50_8
TTCTCGACTGAAATCAGGCACCCAGACCGGAAAACCAGTCTTTCCGTCATCGATATTTACGATAACGCCTTTGCCTTCAAATACCTTGGTACTTGTAACGCTGCCAGTTGTATTTATCGTCTGGTCAGTCATTTCGAGATTAATCTGGGATGGCTCGACCGTTTTTACCGGGGTTTCGACAGCTTCTGGAGCACGTTTGATGAAAGCGATGTGCTCATGAGCATTGATCAGAAGGCTGGGGGAGTCTTTCTGGAAACGAACCTGGCCTTCGACCGATACCATATCGCCTTTTCGCGGAACCAGATTGCGGGCTTCAATCTCTTTGGCTACCTTGGAATAGGCTGATATTCTGATCGTGTCCTCAGCACTGTCACTGGTCTGCTTGATGATAAAGCCAAGAGAACCCCATTGTGGGTGTATGCCATAACTGGTTTCGACTTCTCCTACCACCCTTACATGAGCAAAGTTGCTCAACGGTCCGAGGGCGGCAATTTTAACTTCAGGGGTTTTCACCGTTCGAGCGTAAAACAGCAGCATGATCAGGCCTACTGTGGATGTCAAAACGGCTATGGTCTTGAAAATTCTGATCGACATGCGCTTTTCGGTAAGAGCAAGACAATAAGGACATCGCGTGTAGATGCCGACAAAGCGACCACAGCTCTGGCAGTGGGTCTCTTTTTTATAGAGTTCATCGGGGCTCGGGGAGATTGATTTTTCCTGTTCCATAATACCTCTGATGATTGAGTTAAAATCCGGTTTTGAGAACCTGGGCGAGATGCGCGATAAGTTTTTCTGGGTAATCCGGCGGCATCTGTTCAGGGAAAGCAATTACAACTGATGTAACGCCGGTGTGACTGATTTCGTAATCACTGCCCGCGCCAGTCTTAACAACGATTGGCGGGTTTTCAGCTGACAGGCTGAATTTAAGAGCTTCCGCGAGCAGTTTGCCACGTCCGCCACGATGATAATGACGCACCGAAATTGCTCCGCCGATCTCTCGCTTGAACGATAGCAGCATGTCGAGATCCTTAGACAGATTGGCTTCGAGCACTGACTGATACTCCGGGCGACTCTGGTTTTCAGGGAAATTCAGGCGGACAATCTCTGCGCCTGCGCCCATGAGAGGCTTGACCAGCCTTCTTATCAGGTTGTCGAAGCTTAATGGTGCCATGATTGCAATACGCTTGCCCATAAGACGGGCGGCAACCGGCTGCAAAGCTATTGCCGGCAAAACTACCGGCTCACCGGAAGTGCGAATCCAGTATTCTGACTTGTCATAGCCCAGCGGAGGAGTGATTTCCAGCTTCATGTTGCCATAGATCATCGGGTAGCTGATGTAGAAAAAACCATCCGGACCGCTGACTACTTTATCATCTGCACCGTAACTGATCTTCGCATTTTTAATTCCATTGCCATTTAAATCAATTAGTCGACCCAGCACAAAGCGTCGGTCAGGTATGCGCACGGCTATTTCAGTTTCAGCGCAAATTTGCCCTTCAATTTCGAGCTTTACATTGATAGCTTGTTTTTCGGCGCCGTTAAGGTCAAGGTAAAGCGTTGTTTCGCCCAGGTCTGATGCGATACCGCTCGTTTCGCCTTTGGCGCCATAAATCAGCTTGAACGGTAATGATCTGGTGTTGAGCCTTTTCATATCATCACGAAGGGTCACGCGTACCGGAAATCGCCCCTTAAACCCTTCCGGGATAAACGGTGCCAGCGGAACGATCGCGCTGTTTGCTACCGGGAGGTCAATCTGCAGACGCAGCAGAATACGCGCAGAGGTGCTGCCGTCACTGCCGGAAAATGTCAACTGCAGCTCATACAGGCCGCTGGCCAGCGGTTCCGTGTTATACAGACGGTAGGTGTTGCCAATCGAAGGCAGAGTATCAAAGCCAAAACCAGATTTTCTTTCAGGAACTATTCTGGCATTAACCTGCTCAATGGGGCGGTTTGCCGAAAAAATAAGATTGAAAAAAGGCGTGTCAATCTTAACCGGCTCTTCAGAAATTATGAACTTAACGCGCAGCATGCCATCCTTGAAGGTTTCGCGTATGGCGCGCCGCAGCGCCTGCGCCTGGTTGGTCAGCGCCTTGCCGGTCTGCAGTTCCTGTTCTATCTTCGGGATTGTGATGTACGCGCCTTCGGTAAGAACCGACGGAACCGGGTTATTACGCAGTACGAAAAAACCGGCCGGAACAATAATTGATTCTTCGCCGAAGCCCCATTTAGCCATTTCGGACATCATGGTGCTGCCGACCTTCTGCGAAATTCCGCGGTCAATGGCGTTGTAATATATTTCGCTGCGGTTTTCGGTAACCGGTTTGAGTGAGGCGTTATGATGAATCGACACGAATAGATCGGGAGTGTGCTCAGTCGCCATGGCGACACGATCGGCAAGCGAGATAAAAACATCGCGGTCGCGAGTCATCATCACTTCGGCGCCGTCGGCCTGCAGTAGATCGCGTAAATAGCGAGCTACTCGAAGGTTTACCTCCGATTCTTTAAGGCCGGTTGGGCCAACTGCACCCGGATCAGTTCCGCCATGCCCTGGATCGAGTAAAATTGAGATCCCCTTCAGGGGGTTCAGGGAGTTTGCGAAACCGCCAGATGCCACCAACAGGAATACTAATAAAACAGCCAGTTTTGTTCTGATCATGCCGCCATGGTATCACATGATCGGCACAGTTCAAACAGTTAAGGCAAAAATTGCTGGTTACTGCTTATTCGGTGATCTCTAATGGCGCCAGTTCATTCTGTCGGCCAGATCGATAAAATGTTTTTTCTCTTCTTCGCTTAAATTTCTGGGAATGGCGACTTCGATTTTTACCAGCAGATCGCCGCCAGGCAGGCCAAGCCCGCGCAGGCGTAGCGTGTCACCGTTCTGACTGCCAGCCGGAATGGTAAGAATGAAATCCTGATTGCGCGGATCTTTGAGTTTGATCTTGCTGCCAAGCACTGCTTGTGCAATGTTGACACAGATTGTCGTTTCGACGTTATTGCCTTTAACCCTGAAGGGGTGCTCATCTTCGATCTCGAGTTTGAGTTTGAAACTGCCCGAAGATGTTTTTACCTGCAGAATCGAACCGTTGGCAGAGCCGGCCGGGATGTCGAGAGTCTGTGTTCCGCCTGGCAGGCCGCTTACCTGAACTTTGCCGCCGGCCATGGCGGTAATAAGAGGAACTTTTAAAGTCGCGGCATGCTGGCTGTCTTTTTTCGATCGTGAACCAAAAATGCTGTCAAAGCCACTGAACCCGGTGCTGCCATCGCGTGATGAACCGAAATTGAAGTTCTTGAGAATTTCGGAAAACATGTCTGATGCATTGCCAGAAGAAGAATAAAAGAAGTCACCAAGGGGGCCGTCTTTAGAGAAGCCTTCAAAATTGAACGAACCGCGCCCGGATCGAGCCGCGTCATATTTCTCACGTTCATCTTTACGCCCAAGCACTTCGTAGGCTTCGGACACTTCTTTGAAGCGCTCTTCGGCATTTTTGTCGCCCTTGTTGATATCCGGATGATATTTCTTGGCAAGGCGTTTGAAAGCTTTTTTGATATCTTCTTTGGAAGCAGACTCAGAAACTTCTAATATTTTGTAGTAATCCTTCATAATATCGCGATTATACCACAACTTGCCTGTGCTGCAAAAATTTAGCACGCTTCTGCTCAAATTCCGGCATATTGTTCGGGCAGCAGGTTATAAATGCTCATTAAATGCCGGTTTCAGCAATGGCAGGGAAATTGCTTAACATAAACAAATCCTTCCAATCAGGAGTCTCGAATGCCGGTTACATTTAAACAGGTTCTGAACACTATCCTGGCAGCGCTGATTCTGACTACAACAACTGTCTATGCTGAACCGGAATGGATTGATGCAACTCATCTTTTCGAAGAAGAGCTTAGAGAAGTTGTTTCGACTGTAGAGCGCGAGACTCTCAGACAACAGGCCGCCCGCTTCCGAACCGAACAGGCTGATCGAAAACCCTACGAGATCGGCGATATAGAGACCTTCTGGACCAAAAACATTGTAGAAAACGCATTCGAGCAGACAAAGGCCGTGGTTAAGTCGGTCGGCAAGCATTGCTATGTTTTTCTCGAAGAAGGCAAGAACATCAGCCCCGAAGCTATCGAGAAGGTTCGCAAAACCTTTGATGAAGTCATTTATCCGACCAATACCAGCAATTTCGGCTCTGAATGGAAGCCGGGCATTGATGAGGACGAACGCATTACCCTGCTGATGTTCGATATCAAAGACGGATATAACGGCTCCGGCGGTTTCGTTGGCGGATATTTTTATGCCGCAGATTCATATTTGCAGGAAAAGCTGCCTGAACACATAAAATCAAACGAGCGCGAAATGTTTTATCTCGATATCAACCCGTCAGACCCTGGAAGTGACAGATACTGTTCCACCATCGCGCATGAGTTTCAGCACATGATCCATTTCAACCAGGACCCTTCTGAATACACCTGGGTCAACGAAGCCTGCTCACAGATTGCTCCTTATTTGTGCGGGTTTGGTCATGCCAATCAGATTCATTCATTTATGCGCACTCCGGATAACTCTCTTACTGCCTGGTCCAAAGAGCAGATGCTTGCAAATTACGGGCAGGTTTATCTCTGGAACTACTACATAATGACAAACTTTATCGGAGAAAAACCCGAAGCCCGGGCAGAATTTTTCCGCAAACTTGTCGCCTCTCAGAAACAGGGTGTAGCTGGCTATGTTGAAGCTCTTGACAAGCTTTCTCAGAACTTTACCGGATCGTTCGACAGTTTTTGCATTACTAACTTTATCAATGACAAGAGGCTTGGCAACAATGGTGCTTACGCCTATGACAAGTCGCTTGCCCGCTTTAAACTACCAGTGTCGGAGACATTAACTGTGTTGCCGGCCGAAGTCGCCGGTGAAATTTTTCTGTGGAGCGCTGATGCTGTTAAAATAGACCTGTCGAGATCACGCAGCGAACTCGAAATTTCCTTTTCCGGCCTGCTTGGCAAGTTTGGTGAAGATCTCTATAACAGTTTTACTGTGGCCCTGATCATGGGCAACTCACGTGGCCAGACCGAACCCAGAATTTCATATATGAGTATAGACAAGCTTTCCAGTAAACTGCAGGGCGGCACGTTGACGGCTGTAGCCGATGAAAACTTCGATACTGCGACCCTGATCATCATCGCCCAGGCTCCCGAAGAAGTTGACGATCGTCTCTATTCCAAGGCAAAGGCTCTGCCATATACGGTTAAAATCGTCGACAAGGGCGCTCAGGTTGCAGCTGTTGCACCCCGCGCTGACGTGAAGCCAATGCTCGCAGCTTATGCAGAAGCAGCCGCCAGCCTCGATGTCTCCAATGAAGCGGCTCTTATGATCACCATGAATTCAATCTCGGCAGCAGCCGGCAGTATTACCCGCACTGTCAGCGCTGAGCTGGCAGACGGTAACAGTGAATCTCTCGATCTTCTCACGCAAATGCTTGATAGTGGCGAAATCGACGCAGACAATATTCGGCCAATTCTCAGACAGCTGGCTGATGTTGCCCAGTTCAATGCCGAAGCAGCAGCTTCTGATTCATTGCGGCAGAAGGCTCAGCAGTTGCGCGCCTACTGATCATAAACAGACTGAAAATGGCCGGGATAAATCCCGGTCATTTTTTTTCGTCTGAGGTTGGCGGTATGGTTGAATCATGTGTATAATTATCAAATACAATCCAGCAGGGAGACGACACTTTGATGCCGAGATCCTTTATTCGAACCGCCGGACTGCTGTTGCTGCTGAGTTGCTGCTCGATACCCGGCTACTCAGAAATCATTGACGCAACAGGACTCTTTGCTGAAGAGGTAAGCTGGCTTGCCGATAACGTTGCCAAAGAAACGCGCGACGAATTTTTGTTCAGAACTGCCGGTATCAATGCCTATGCTGATTCAAAGCCACCGGAAGCAGGCGACATCGAAGTTTTCAATACCTTCAATATTAAAAGCAACACGAATGTTAAAATACGCGCTCAGCTTAAAAAAATTGGCAAACATTGTTATGTTTACCTGCAGGAAGGCAAAAAGGTTGACGCAAAGGCGATAACCCGTATCGTCAGCGAATTTGACGGCCGCATCTATGCAAATACGCGGTCGATGTTCGGTAGTGAATGGAGTCCCGGAATAGATGGCGACCCAAGAATAACCCTGCTTCTGCTTGATATTCAGGATGGGTACAACCCGCAGCAGGGGCGGCGTGGTTACACTGCCGGCTATTTTTATGCCGGTGACTGTTATAACCGCAGAAAAAAAGCCGAAAGCAACGAGCGCGAGATGCTTTATCTCGACATTTATCCAAGCGTTCCGGGTTCGACTGAGTTCATGAGCGTTGTCGCGCATGAGTTTCAGCACATGATACACTGGAACAACGATCCGAAAGAGTTCACCTGGGTTAGCGAGAGCCTGTCACAACTTTCGCAGTTTCTTTGCGGATACGGTCACCCGCCGCAGGTTCAGGCTTTCATAAGAAATCCCCACAACAATCTGGCGGCCTGGTCTAATGACGA
>MFYY01000045.1:7392-11121 GCA_001787855.1 Candidatus Riflebacteria bacterium GWC2_50_8
CATCAAAAATAACGTGCGCAACCTCTTCCGCAGCTTTTGTCTGGCGAATTATCTTAATGATGACCGCATTGAACGCGGTGCTTATGGCTACGACAAGCCTCTGGCAAAACTTGCGCTGCGACCTGATCTGCGACTGGATAAACCTCCGTTTGAAGTTAAAGGGCGGGTAAAATGCTGGTCTGCCCGGGCAATTCAGATCAACTCTGCCTCATTGCGTGGCCGCGAGGTTTCTGTGCTGTTTGCTGGCCAGAAAGTTACTGCCAGCAACTATTCAAACAGCTTTGATGTAGCGCTGATAACTTATTCATCTGATCGCAAGCATTTGCCGGTAGTTAGCTGGCTCGATATTAACAAAGATTACAAGGCTGCGAATAGAATCAAACTGCCCAGTGTTCATGACCGAATGATGATGCTGGTTGTTAATCGCGGCCCCGAAGTTATGAAAGTTGAACAGGCTTTCGCGCGCGGTTCAGCGCCAGCAGCATTCACGTTCGCCATTCGTCTGCCATCTTCGTCGGCGAATGCCCCAAGAGTCGCTTCGTCTGGCAGCAGTGCCCGTACTTCAGCCTCCAGACCGAACCGTGCGCGAAGTCGCAGTATGATCGAAGAAATCGCACACAGCCCCGGTCTTGAAGAATCGGCCGGCAGCATGCTTAGTTCGCGTGGAACTGATGAAGAAACCGTGGCCGAGGTAGAATTCGACTTTGGTTTTCAGAAAATTGCTGACGCCGAAGATCAGATAATTGATGCGATACGCGTAGACATCGAAGCTGATAATTACGAAGTTCTCGAAGAGTTTGTTAGAATTTATACTTCGGTTTCAGACCTTGAAAAGAGCAGACTGCATACTTTGCGCAGCCGCGTACAGGACATTCTGAAATTCGAACAGCTTCAGGGTAACAGCAAAGCAGAAGCTTTCATTTCGCAGTTTTAGGGGCCGTAAAACAATAACCTAGACAATCGTTATTGTTTTTTCGGCCCCTTATGGCCGCTTGTAAAAAGCAAATGACTAGGTTCTTTCTTTACAAGGCCTTAACGACAAAATCCCAGTTCATCAGGCTGACTCCGTTTTTTCGGAGCCAGTTTTTTTGATGCAGATACCCGGGACACCGTTCACCAACCAGCCTCCAGAACTCGATTGAATGGTCAAGGTGGCTTAAGTGCGCGGTTTCATGCGTGACAACATAAGACAGAACATCGTCTGGCGCCATGATCAGACGCCAGTTAAAATTCAGATTTTTCTGGGCGGAGCAGCTGCCCCAACGCGATCTAGTGTCTTTAATCGAGACAGACTGATAGGTAAAGCCATGCTGTGTCTTTTGCATTTCGACATCTTCGCAAAAGGCACGTCGAGCCTGGGAACGCAACCAGTTGCAGATATGCGCTGAAACATTGTTGGCAATGACTTTTCGATCTGCTTCCATAGACGATAGAGCAAGCTGCAGGACATCGCCGCGAAGAGTTATTCTGCTGTGCGCAAAAGGCGTAACCGTGGCTTTTGCCTGCAAGAGGCGACCGCGATAGGGCACGGCCGGGAGTTCGATCTCAGACAACTTCGTCAAACTTCCCGCCTCCGGCGTTTACCAGCTTCTTGAAACCATGCTTCTTAATATTTTCATCTGACAGCAGATCTTTGGTTGCAACTACGGTGTTCTGTTTTGTTGGAAAAAATATTCTGACCACTTCGTTGCCGCATTCCGGGCAGAACTGAAGGGCGTCTTCCCTTATCTTCTGCACGATTTCAAATTCATTCTGGCAGTATTAGCAGCATTTCTGCGGGTCTCGTGGGCGATAGGTGTAAAAAGGCATGTTTTACCTCGTATTTTATTCTACAGATTGGCGAATGTGGTTTTGTGCACCCGCTTGTTCATATAATAGCGCGGATTCAACAAGTTTTTCAAGAGCTGCTGCAAAATCGGGAACGGGCAGATGCGGCCAGAGCCTTTGCCATGTTGACGACCAGCCAGTTGGTGCCGAGCGACCCTGAATGGCGGCCATGACGAATGAACTGCAATGGTCGAGCTCAAGAACTTCAACATCAGGTGTCAACGAAAGATCTTTTTCAAAACGATAGACACGAGGTACAGGTGAGGTGCTGGCTGCCTGGGCAAGTTGACCCATGCCAAGCAGTAATGGATCGAAGTCATACCACAATACCTTGCAACCGGCCTGTAAACGATATTGTGTTTTACGCACGACATCGTCGAACAAAGGGCAGATCGTAGGATTGCTGCTTACCGGAACTTTCTGGGTCATTCGCAGTTCGTGTTCGAGAAGAGAAGGCAGCATTCTGGCGACGGATGACTCGGATAATTGGCTTTCGATAAATGACTGCAGATATCTCGCAATGTTTTCAGGACTGAAATTGTAGAACTGCAGGTTATTGTGTCGCCAATAGTTCGCCAGTCTGGAAAAAAAAGCCGACGCAGAACCAGAAAAAAGCTGCTTAACAATATAGTTCAAACTCTTCGGATATCTCTGGCAGCTGTAAATGCCTTCAACAAGCTTTCCGATGTCCTGAATATGTATTGCATCTGCGCTGGAAAGCCATTTTGTGCGCAATACCGTGTAGGGTGGGGCGGGCATGGCTGAAAGTTCGAAGTTTGCTGTCGAACTTTCAAGCGGCGTGCCGCGCAGAATTTTCACCAGGCTGATTTGTATGCTGTGCGGCTCAAGCAGCCATATATCGTCAAGACTTTTAAGAAAATCTGCAAGGCTGTCATATGGGAGTGCTCCCAGCAGGTCCAGGTGCAGATGACACCTGGTGCGGTTTTTTAACTGTTGTACACGATTCTTAAGAGTGGCAAGATCGAAACGTCGGTTTACTGCCTGCAAGGCAATTGGATTAGTAGTCTGTACGCCGATCTCAAGGTGAAACATGCCTTCGGGAGCGTCAGCCAGAAGATCGATTATGTCCTCGCTGAGAAAATCGGCCTGGATTTCAAAGTGAACGTTGAGGTTGCGGTGATTATTCGCTTTGACGTAGTTAATTATGCGCTTTGCTCTGGCCCGGTCGTGGTTGAAAGTGCGATCAGTAAAGCGTATCTGCTGATAATCAGAATTAAAGAACCAGTCGAGATCAGATTCAACGCGCTCTGCCGAAAAATGTCGCAATCTGCCGAGAACCGAGCTCAGGCAATAGGTGCATTTTGAAGGGCAGCCTCGCGAAGCTTCGTAGTAGGTGAAACTGTGCTTTTCTTTGTAAAAGCCAGCTTGAAATGGCGATGGAATAACATCAAGATCTGCTATCAGTTCGCGGTCAGGGTTGTTGCATATGCCTGTGCCCACGCGGCAAGTAATGCCCGCAATGTCGGTTGTCGAATTCTCGTTGAGCAGCGACTCCAGAAGTTCAGTGAAAGTGATTTCGCCCTCGCCGCGTACAATATAGTCTATGCAGCCGTAGCGCTGCATGAGCCATTCAGAGTTAAAAGACACTTCGGGGCCGCCAAAAATGATTATGATTTCCGGTAATGCTGCTTTAATCGCTCCTGCTATGTCGAGCGTTCGAGAGAGTGACCAGATGTAGACAGAAAACGCCAGAATATCTGGTTTCTTCAAAATCAGATCGGCAATTATTCCCTCATTGGTCTGGTTCAGGTCATATTCGCAGATGGTCAGCGGCGGTCGGTCGGGTTCTTTTTGCCAGTATGCCTTGAGGTAGGCAAGGGCGAGCGCGCTGTGAGTGTGTCTGGTGTTGAGTGCTGCGGCTATTATATTGGTCATGGCTTC
>MFYY01000046.1:0-298 GCA_001787855.1 Candidatus Riflebacteria bacterium GWC2_50_8
CGAAGATTTTGCGACACACGATTGCAGTCTCTGATACTTTATCTCACAGTTTTAATTATGTCAAACAATGGAAGGTACATTGCCATCGCCAGGGTTACCACAAATATAGACAGAAAGATTACCAGGGCTGGTTGCAGCAATGAAACAAGCGTTTCAATTGTGGTTTCGAGATCCCGCTCATATATGATTCCCGCCTTTTCCAGCATTTCACCGGTGTTGCCACCGCGCTCGCCAACGTCAGCCATAAGAATAATGCTTTCGGGAAACAGCTCGCGATACTTGCCGATAGCCTGAGTAA
>MFYY01000046.1:360-836 GCA_001787855.1 Candidatus Riflebacteria bacterium GWC2_50_8
CAGAATGGGAACGCCACATTTGAGCAGGGTGCCAAGAATGCGGGCAAAAAGCGAGAGTTCCATCTGCTGAAATATGGCGCCGAGCAACGGGATGCCGATAATGGTTTTCGAAATCCAGCGGGCTCCACTTTCAGAGCGGCGCATCATAGCAAAGCCAAATGCCGACAACATGATCAGTCCACCAATCAGGAATGAGTTGCCGGTAAGAAGGTTGGATGCCGTCAGCACAATTCTTGTCGGCAGTGGCAGCATTTCGCCGCTGACCTGTATCTTTTCGATGAAAACCGGAAAAACATAGGCGAGCAGCGCCCAGGCAACCAGTAAGGTAAATATCAGAAGAATTGCCGGGTAGATCATAGATTTGACGATCTTGGCACGCAGGCGATACATGGTGTCGTGAATGTAAGCGTAGCGTTCAAGAATCTCGCCAAGAATACCGCCAATTTCGCCGACCTCAACCATGGTTATGAACAGGT
>MFYY01000046.1:978-7657 GCA_001787855.1 Candidatus Riflebacteria bacterium GWC2_50_8
GCAGCCGGCGTTGATAAGACTCGACAGCTGAAGGAGAAAAAAGTTCATGGTGTGGGCCGAGATTCTTAGTTCAGCCTTGCCCGATGCGACCAGCGTTTGTAACGGCGCCGAAGCTATTTCGAGAACAAAATAGTTGCGGTCAGCCAGCCAGGTGCCGACTTCTTCGGGAGTCGAGGCTTCCATGAAGCCTTCCATGCTTTTGCCGTTCAGATCGAGAGCTTTATAGGCAAACCTTCTGTTCACTTGGCAGTACCTGCCGGTGAACTGATGACTCGGCGTATTTCTTCGCCCCTGGTAAGGCGCAGAACTTCTTCGATTGTGGTCACGCCTTTTACGGCCTTGATAACGCCGTCAATTCGCATGGTGCGCATGCCGGCTTTAATCGAGGCATGTCTGATATCGCGGGCAGAAACAGATTTGAGAATGAGACTGTGAATCTCTTCGTTGATTGTCATGATTTCGTGTATCGCAGTTCGACCTGAATAACCAGTACGTCGGCAGGTCAGACAACCCTTGCCAACAAACAGTTCGGCATCGGCATGCCCGTGCTCACTGAGCAGTTCGAGAGCTTCGCCATCCGGCTTATAAGAAGTCCGGCACGAATTGCAGATTTTGCGAACCAGGCGCTGGCCGCCGACACCGATAACTGCCGAGGCCACCAGGTATGGCTCAACACCCATTTCGATCAGGCGTGTTACTGCCGAAGCTGCGTCGTTAGTATGCAGGGTCGAAAAGACCAGATGGCCGGTGAGTGCCGATTCAATAGCGATCTGAGCGGTTTCGAAGTCGCGTATTTCGCCGATTAGAATTACGTTCGGGTCCTGACGCAGGATCGAGCGCAGAGTTCTGGCAAAAGTCAGCCCGATTTCGGGGCGAACCTGAACCTGATTGATACTCGGAATCAGGTATTCAACAGGGTCTTCAACTGTGGTAATGTTGATCTGCCCGTTTCTGATAAAGTTGATGGCCGCGTAAAGAGTTGAGGTCTTACCGGAGCCAGTAGGGCCGGTCATCAGAAAGATGCCGTTCGGCGATGAAGACAACGTCTTGAACAGTTCGAGCAGGTCATGGTCAAAACCAACCTGGTCGAGGGTAAGCTGCATTCGGCTCTTATCAAGAATACGGATAACTATCTTCTCGCCATAAACCGTGGGCAAAGACGATACGCGCAGGTCGATGCTCTTGTTCTGAACCTTGACCTTGATGCGGCCATCCTGTGGCAGACGTTTTTCGGAAATATCCATCTGCGCCATAATCTTGAGACGCGACAGAAGCTCGCTTTGAATTGATTTTGGCGCTTTCATCAGCTCGTTCAAGATACCGTCGATACGGTATCTTACCCTGATTATTTCTTCGTCGGGTTCGATATGAATGTCGCTGGCGCGGTCGTTAATCGCCTGCTGAATGATAGTATTGACCAGGTTAATGATCGGAACGCTCTGTTCTTCGCCACCGAGGTCAAATGTCGTAAAAAAGCTCTCATCGAGCGTTACTTCAGAACTGCGTTCGGCGGCGATATTGTCGACCGCATTCTGCAGGCTGTCGCTGGTGCCATAATAATGTCTGATTGCTGCTTCAACCTGTGATTCCGGGCTGATCGCAACCTCAAGCTCATAACCGGTCTGGTAATGAATTTCATCAATGATAAAGACATCAAGAGGGTCTGCCATGCTTATCTGCAGCAGATTGCCGGTCAGGTGAACCGGCAGCAGATTGTGGCTGCGAACTATCCCTTCCGGGATTGTAGTCAGCACCTCTGGCGGAACGGTCATCTCGTTCAGGTTGAGATATGGAATATTCATCTGCCGGGCCAGAGTGGTTGCAATACTGTCTTCGTTGGTCATGCCGGTCTCGACAAGAACCTTGCCCAGTCGCTTGCCAAGCACTTTTTGCTTGCCGAGTGCTTCCTGGAGCTGTTCAGAAGTTATCAGGCCGGCTTCAACGAGAATGTCGCCAAGTCTTTTGCGTTGCTGAGGTGCTGGTTTTGCGGACATTATTGGTTATCTATCTTTTCCAGAAACATTTTCTGGCGGTTTCGTAACTGGGATTTATTTCGAGCGCACGACGAAAAGCCATCATTGCCTCATTTTTGAGGCCTTTGGCTTCGAGTGCCTGACCAAGCTTGTAATAGCCATCAGCAAAACCCGGAAACTTCTGGATATAACGGCGCAGTTGTCTGATCAGTTCTTCGACCAGTTCATCGTTGTCGAGCAGAACAGAGGTTTCGTAGCTGTACATTTCGGCTTCGTTTGCCTGATACTCCGCAAAGAACAGCGCGATGATCTTTTTGTATTCGTTCATGGCTTCTTCGGTGCGGTTAAGCGCTTCAAGTATATGGGCGCGTTCATTCAGCGCCTCGCGATATTTCGGGTTGATTCTGATGGCTTCGAGCAGTTCCTCGTTGGCCTTGTCAAGCTGATTGAGGCTGCGGTAGGCGAGGCCCATATAAAAGTGCGCATCGGGCCAGTTATGCCGGCTGATAACCTGAGCAAAAGCTTCAATGGCTTCCTGATACTGGCCGGCGTTCAAAAGGGCCTTGCCGAGGTTGTTCCAGTATTCTGCGCTTGCTGATGCTTCGATGCATTTTTTGTAATGTTCGATCGCTTCACCGAACAGACCAAGGCGCAACAGGCCATTGGCCAGACTGCACCTGAGCAGGTGGTTCTCGGGTTCCTGTTCAAGTTTCCGGCGGTTTTCCTGAACAGCCTCTTCAAGCAGCCCGTCACTATAATAAGAGCTTTTAGTCTCAGGAACTAGCATTACTTATTCCTTGCCAATTTTCAGCTCCAGCTTGTCGGCGGGCTTGTTGGCGGATTTGGCGTCGCCGGTGGTCTTTTCACTGACCGTGCCGATAACCGGCTTCGGGCTGCCTGGAACTGGTGGCAGAGCTGGGGCAATTACATGGGCGGGCAGTTCGGGCTTTGCCGGTTCGCCTTTTTTGTCAGAAGCGGGTTTGACAACAGCAGCAGATGCTGCGGGCTTTTCCCAGTTGCGGTATTCTTCTTCCGGGCCAGATGGCGAATAATACTGGAGAAATTTGACTACGTCGGTTGAGTCGTTAAGATATTCATGGAATGATTTGGCCGGAATATAGGCGGTGCTGTTCGGGCCAAGAATTTTAATTTCTTCGCCGATGCGCAGAGTGAGATTGCCTTCGAGAACGTAGATAATCTCGGTAACGTAAACATGGCGATGACTGGTAATGTGTGCGCCGGGCAAATAAGTGAGATGCACCAGTGAAGACATTGACGGGCCAACTTTTGCCGGATCGGCAAGTATTTTGGCACCAATGCGCTTGTCTGGCGAGGTGTGGTAGGCCGCATCTTCGAATGCGAAGAAGAGGTTGGAAGATGCAGTTTTGCTGGCAGCTTTTTCTGCTGAAAATAGAGTTGCAGGACATACCAGCGCTACGGCAATCAGGATTGAGGCAAAGTTCTTGACCAGGTTTGTTGTTTTATTCATGCGCAAATTTTAGCCTGAATACAATGGCTTGTCAAGGCACGTTTAATTGAGTCGACAGCAAAGCGGCCGATTGACTTTCACTTCTCTCTGGGCTACTATTAATAGAACTATATCGCAGATACAGGAAATTTGCTTTGTTTAAAAACAGTAGCCGGCTGCTTATACTGCTTAATGTTGTGGCAATCATATTGTTTTGTACTGGCTGCTGTACAAGGCAAACCCGGCGTCCACCCGACCAGAAGTTTACTCCTGACCCAACCCAGACCGAGAGAAGACCGGCAGTTCCCGATGTGAATTCAGGCGTTGCTCTGGCAACTGATTTTTCTGAACGTCAGCTGCCTGAACGTGAAAAAGATCGTCGCACCCAGGAACTCTATAAACGCCTGGAATTTTCTTTCGACATGTATCAGAAAGAAAATTTTGACGGTGCTTTGCGTGAGGTAGAGCGGGTTCAGATGGAGATTAACGATGATCCGTATCTTGAAATGCAAACCTGGTATCTTTCTGCCATGATCTATCATAAAAGTGGCAAGACCAGTCGAAGAAGTAGAGCTATGCGAAAAATGCTCGAAGTGATGGAGACTCTGCAAAAGGACCCGCGGTTTCGTGAATCCTTCGAAGAAGGTATGATGAGCCAGCAGGTAATTGATATGGCTTTAAGTAAAGGGGAGGGGCGCTATGTCGACTAAACACGGTTCGATATTTCTTCTCACCCTTACCTGCATGTCGGTATTGTTCATTCTCGGAATTTCTTTGACTTTTTTTACCGGGTCTGAAGACTACTCATCTGCGATGTCTTATGAATCCGAAGTTGCCTTCAATCTTGCCGAAGCGGCTGTTGAAGAATTTGTTGCCCGCCTGAAAAACTCTTTGAATCATGATGATGCTAACAATCAGCTTTATAAGGTTTTGCGTTCGCACAGTGTTGATGTCAGCAAGGAAATTCCGCTCGAGGCTTCTCAGGTCGCCAAACTTACCGCATATACACGTGAAACTGCTCGGCAGATTTACGGCATACAGTTTGGTCGTGGTCTTGTCGAGTCCAAGGATTTTGTTGTTGATGCCGTTATCAAACTGCAGCACATTAATGCCGTAGAAGCTTCCAATGGCGACCAGGTTCTTTATAAAATCAAGAAAGATCTCAAAGAAAAACAGGGCGAACTCGAAGTAAGGGCCGTCGTAAACTATCGCGGCCATATTGCCAGAGTTTCACTCAAATTTTTGATTCGCGTGGTCAAAACTTTTGTGCCGCCTTTCAACTATTTTACGCTTTATGTTAAAGATGGCAGCGTTTATGGCGGTTCGCATTTCAATCATCATGAGTCATCCGGAGGCCTGCAGGAAGGCATGCGCCGCGACGACAATAAACCTTCGGTTGGATTGCTGCGCCTTGACCATGGCTGGAATGCAATACGCCGTGATTTTAATGCACTGTCTGGTGCCAGCGGCTGGGAAACCGATCTTGCTCAGTTTGGCAACAACGCCCTGACTCCGCCTGGCCGTGTTTATCTCGGCCAGGATCTAAACAGCCTTATGCAGGCCGGCCCCGCCGTTCTCGTGCGCTCCACCAACGGCGCCAAGCTTCTGTTTGGCACGAATGTCGATCCCAACGATCGTAATGCCCGCCAGGTGAACGGCCAGGAGAACTTTTTTCTGCGTTTCGATGTGCCATGGTATGGCATGAAGGAATATGTTAAGGACTTCATGGAACTCCAGGGTCAGCAGAAAACCAAGGATGGTATTCTGTGGACAACCGGCTGGAGCAATAAGCACAAAATCAGACTGTTCAATGTCGGCTCTGGCAAAGAGCTTATCGAGCCATTGACCGATGGTCCGCCGTCTTTTATCAACTGCTTTCAGACTTATAAAACTCACACCGGTGAGCTGGTCAATCAGACTCCCGGCGCGCCAAACTCAAGCGAAGCGATGATGAAGTCCCGGTTGATGCCGCCGCTTGATCGCAGTGGCCTGGATATATTTGGCACCATGCCTCCTATCGGCGGGTCTCGCTTGGCGCCAGATTCTCCTGCCGATGCCACGAAGTTGTCGCCGACCCTGGTGTATGGCCCGGCCATGCGCCAATACTTCAGAGCTGTTCAGATTCATCCTGAAGACGGCGAGCCTTTTGAATTGCCGTTTATAAAAACTGACGGCCCGATCGTTACTTCGATGGGCATAAAGGGCAGCGACAAGCTTACGGCTACCCAGGCCAGGGATCTGTTTGTTCTGGCCGGAGTTTCTACTGATTTTGCCGAAAAAATATACCGTAACTGGGACAAACTCCCGGATGGCCTTAAAGAACTCGAAAAATATGGCAACTTTATGAGCGACTCAGGGGTTGAGCTTTATAATCGCGGTCTCAGCAACTTCCTGCAGCGAACGCGCGGCGAGACCAAAGAATATGCCGGGCCTCTTAAAGACGCTTTGGGTGGCTATCTTGAGAATTTTCCCTATCCTTATGACAAGATACCCAGCGGCATGGATCAGGTCATCAAAAACAGCCCGATGCTTGAATTCTACGAAGGCGCTTTGTGGCATGCTCTGCCAGATTCTTACAGCTCATATCTTCTTGATTTTTATTTCATTCCGCGCAGCACTGAAGACTTTTTCCGTGGCCGCACTACGGTGGCGATTGGCGGCACCTCCTATGACCGTTTTGATTTTAAGTATATCAATAACGTGCAGTCTTATCGAAGCGGGGTAAATAATCAGGTTCTTGAGCTCAACGGCATTCTTGCCCTCAATGACTCAGAGCCGCTTGGCTTGCGAAATCTGAAATTTCGCGGACACAGCATTATCTATTCCAGCCCGATGATGGGTGGCGGAAAAGTTCTTATCGAAGGCGATCTGGTCGGCGTTGACACTGATGTAAACTCTTTTAATTCGTCTGTTGGCGAGAATATGATCACGATTATTGCGCCACAGATCATAATCAGGACGACCAATGCGCAGACCTCCCGTTGTTACGTCGAAGCTAATCTGATCTCGGTATCAGAACCCCTGATGGTTATGGGCGACAAACCTGTAACTATCAAGGGCACTGTCGTTACGCCATTCCTTAATCTTGAAGAGCATTTTGCCACACCTGGTGAGAACCTGATTATTTATAACCCTCTCAACGGCATATGGCGAAATGCCAAGCCGCAGCTGATGGACTCACAGTATGTTGCAAAAATAGTAACCGGCGGGGTTGGTAAATTCGACTGGAAATATGAGC
>MFYY01000047.1 GCA_001787855.1 Candidatus Riflebacteria bacterium GWC2_50_8
TTATCTCGCGAAGTTCTGCCTTCAGGTTATCAAGTGAATCATCGCTGCTGCGGCAGAAAAGCCGGGCTGATCTGACATTCTGCTCAAGCAACGATCTGAGATATGCGGCCTGGTCGGCCAGGCGCTTTAATTCGCTCAGTGCATCCCTGCCGAATTTGACCGCCCTGGCGTTCTGGACACTCTGTTCCATGCCCTGCGCCTTGATTTCGGCATAGGCGGTTTCGAGCACATTCTGGGTGTCGAGTGCTTCGCCGACCAGAAAAAGCGCAGAATCACCGGCGGCCAGAGCGGCTCCGGCCGTCGTGCGCGTCGCCGTTTTAAGCAGGTCATAGCTGCCGATAACCGAGCCATGAAAGGTTCCTTTAACGCTCGCTTCGGCCATGATCTTGAGTTTCACCGCCATAGAATCGGGGTTCTCTCCGGCAGCAAGATATTTTATCTGCAGACGTTCGATTTCGCGGCTGGTGTAGTCAGCGGTTTCTTTGTTAACTGTCTCCAGTGTTCCGCCAATCGACATGTTCCAGAGAATCTCCGTGGTGGTTTTGCCTTCTGCATACTGGTTGCCGACGTTCAGAACCGTGCCTGCCAGACCGAGACCCTTGCAGATTGTCTGATTTCTGGCAACCGGAACTTTGCTGCTGTTCATCTTTTTGAGTTCGCCCGCCACCTGCCTGCCCAGACCGCTGTATTTGATTTCGAGATCTTCGATAGCCTGGCTCTGCTGTTTTGGTGACAGGCTTTTCAGGTTGGCAGCAATCATGGTTGTCGCGCTGTCGGTGCCCTTATTGGCTACAGCTGCGCCGGCAAGTGCATCGTTGAACTTTCGCGTTGCCGCTTCGGCCAGATGTTTGTTTAATGCCCCGACATGCGCTTCGGCATTTATGGTTGCTGCTGTCGCATCGCGAGCTTGCGCCTGCCTGACCTTGCTGGCCGAGTTACCGGTATAGGAGCTTTCTACCAGACCGGTATCGCTGCTGCCTTTGTTGATGAGATCGGCGACCTGATTATCGCGCGCGATGTACTTGCTCATAAATGCAGTGCGCTTGCGAATTTCGATATCGAGGTTTTCTTTGCTGTCGGCATCGGCAGCTGAAGCTCTTTGTCGGCTGAGATTCTGAATCTCGTTGTTCATCTGTCCGATTTTTTTCTGCATTTCATTGTGATAGGCATTTGCTTCATGCAATGCCGGGGTTACCACGCGTTGCCCGTCGATTTCAAGCTGGATTTTGGCGGCCTCGGCGCTGGTGTAGGCCAGTCCGCCGCTCTCGTTGATAAAGCTGTTGGCTGCTTTAAAATCTGCAGGTTTCATATCGTAAGGCGATGGCATGATATCGGTAGTCAGCTTCTTTGCCCAGTTTTCGTTGCCGGTTGTTTTTACGCCCTGCGTTTTCAGGTAATTGCCGACTCCCTGATTATAGGAACTGCGAACATTCTTTACCTGACTTACGGTAAGCTCGCCCTTTCTGTTTTGCAACTGGCAATCGGTGTCAGTGCCGGCTTTGTAGTCGTCTGACTGCCTGCCGGGCGCCACTGCAAGCCCGTGTCGGCTGGCCGCCTCACGGATAATTCTGTCGTTTTGTTCAACAAAAGCCTGCTGGTTATACTGGTAATCGCTTCTGCTGATTTTGCCGGCTATGGCGAGATTATTAACACGCTCATTGCTGGCAAAAAGAACGGCTTTCTGCTGCTCGGTTGCCTGGCCCTGCGCGGCTGCCCTGGCATAGTTGACCAGTTCGTCGTTGCTGATGTCCTGGTCATCAGCCCGACTGATTGCAGTAAAGCCGGCAAGTATAAAAGCTATCAGGAAAATGCCGAGTGATTTTCTTCTATTCATGTCGGTTTCCTGTTGCCTGCTTCATTTTTGCTGCTGTTTCAGCAAGGCTCAGCCCGGCCGGTGTGCTGGCAATGACCTGGTCAATGAGCATCTGTGCCTGCTGTTTGTTGCCAACATCGTTATACAGACCGGCCAGTAGCAGCATGATCTCTTCGCTTTCAACCGGGTTGAGCCGCAGAATATTTTCGAGTTCAAAAATGCCGCGCGGCAGATCGCCGCTGGAAACCGCAAAGAAAGCGATCTGGCGTGCCGCCCTGCCCATCATGGCGTGTGGCAGCCAGGCGCGTCTGACTGCGGTTGCAAAAGCAATGTCGTATCTAAAAATTTTGCCATAGGCGTCAGCGAGGCGCGACAGAAAGGCATCGCACGGATCGGTTTCAACCAGGGCTTCGTAAAGGGCTATCGCCAGCCGGGTAGATGCGAGGTCGTTGCCTGCCATATAGGCATCGGCCAGCGCCAGCACCACCGCCGGGTCGCCCGGGCAGTTACTGAAAGCTTCTTCGAGCATGATCAGCTTTTTATCGCTGTCGCTCTGGCCGACGTTGTTGAGCGCGCTTCGAATGCTGGAACTACCCGACTGCAGCACTTGTCTGGCTATGGAACCGGTCTTTTCGACAGTATCGTAAACCGCGGCATAAAGACCAGGAGCATGTTCGTCGAGCATCTGTTGAAGTTTTGCATGATCGACCTTTCCATAAGTCCAGGTTTCCTGAGTCAGCAGGCCCAACAGCACCAACTCTGTCGCCAGAAACATGGCGAGAAGAATGATCGGCCCAAAACAACCGCGTCGTGCGGCCCTGCGCTGCCAGAAAAAGAAGATTGCGAAGATTCCGCCGCCAATTACGGCGTAACCGGAAGACACCGGCACGAAAACCAGTGGTGCCATAACCAGAACGCCGAGAAGCAGAAAAATTGCCGACATCAGCATGCCGAACAGATGCGAAACGCACGAACGACCCAGTGGCTTCGCTGTCTGCAGCTGGTCTGCTCCGATATTCATGTTTTGAAAATCATTCATTTTTTCTAAGACTCGATTCAGTCCACCGAAAACCTGTCGCAGAGGCATATAATAACCCTCCGGCAATAAAAACACCAGCCTGACTCCGCTATTTTGCAATTTGCCAGATAGAAGTGGCGAACTGATAAAGATTATATGGCACATTATCCAGCTAAAAGAGGGCTGGGGCAGTGGTTTCAATTTTCGAAACACTTCGTGAAATTTTATGGAATAAATCGTCGGCAGATGGGTTATAGATATTGTGATGACAACAATACCGCACAATCTGCCGCAAATGTTCGCCGAGATGCAGCGCCGCTACCAGGGCCTGGTCTACTCGGTGCTCTACGGTATCACGCTTGATGCCGTAGAAAGCTGGGATTTGACGCAGGAAGTCTTTGTTAAAGCCTACGCCTGCGAAAATTTCTGGAACGAAGCATTTAACCAGAAAGCCTGGCTGGTAACGGTCGCCCGCAACGAAGCGCTTAAATACCGACGTAGTCTCAAAAGCCGTTTGCGTTATCTCGCCAGGTTCTGCGGGCTGGAAGGGGCCAGCGATGCCCGCGAGCTCGAAAACCGGCTGATTCGCGCCGAAGATGTCGCGCGCCTGCGTGAGCTTCTCGCGAAACTCGATGATGAAGAGCGCCAGATCATTACGCTGCGCTTCAGTGCCGAATTGAGTTACCAGCAGATAGCCGACGAGATGGGTTTGAAAATCGGCACGGTGATGTCGCGCCTGTCACGCCTTAAAGAGCGCCTTGGCCTCGAATTCGTGGAGGAAGAATGATGAAACCACAGCAGATCAAAAATGCTTTTGCCAATATAGCCGGCGTAGCCGCCGGAGATGAGCTTCTCAACCAGGCGATCACCAGCCGGGTCAGCGCCGAAAAGTCGCTCGTGCCGGTAATTGCGCTCAAGGCGCTTTTCCGACAATTCCTGGCGGTGATTCTGCCGGCAGTAATCTTGTATTTCGTGCTTGCAACAGTTCAAGTCGAGATTGCCATTGTTTCACCCGACTTTGACATGATGGTTGAGCAGGGCTCGGTAATGGCCTGGAACAGGCCAGAGGCTCTGACTAATGCGACTCTGATGACTTTGTGGTTTATCCGCGGCTCTTTGCGCGGTTTTATAATCCTTGCGGTGTTTGCCTTCATTCTGACTGCAGCAGCAATGCCGGTTAACCGCTCCAATGAACAAACAGGAGGTGCGCCATGCGTAGCCTGATTGAAAGATTCTATTCCGGAAGCCCGATTAAACGAGTTCTGACGGTGGTTGTCCTGCTGCTGCTCATTTCGGCAGTTTCGACAATCTACAGCTTTTACAATCTTGCCGCTCAAATTAGGGTGATCCACCATTCAGATCCCTATAACGAGATTGGCTTTGAGAACATTCCGACACAGCGCGGGTATGCCTATGTTGATGAATCTGTTAAGAATGCGCTGGCTGGTTGGAAGACTCTTTCTGAACTTGCGCAGAAACTTTTACAGGAACAACAGGGCGATAAGCCGAGCAGTCTTTCTGATGGGGTTGCCAGCCATGACCAGGAAATCATTCGCGCCGTTCGTACTTTCGGCAGCCTTGACTGGAAGTATTTTCTGCTGTTCACCAGCCCGCAGCTTGATCCGCTGGATAGCAGGCTTGCAGAAAGCTTTACGAAGATTCGTTCGGTTGCTCGGCTTCTCACCGTATATCAGCGGCGTTTCAAAGAATTGTATCCCGACGAAAACAGCTCGTTTATTTTCGCGGCCCAGGTAAGGCTGGCGCGGCTGAACGATTTGACCAGCCCTTTTCTTATCGGCAAAATGATCACTGTCGCGGTAGACGGAATTGCATTAAATGGGCTTGTCGGGCTGTTAAACGACGGTCTGCTCAGCGATGCCGAAGCTGCTGAATGTATTGAATTGCTCAATAGCTCTCTGCTGCTTGCTAAGCCACTGCGAATCGCCATGGAGGATGAATTTGTCTTCTTCAAGCACGCCTATGGCCGGCTCTACTCGCGGGCGCCGCTGGCAATGTGGATTCTCGAAACATACTACGGCGACCCGCATGAACAATATCAGAAGATGAACCGCGAAATGTTTGACAATCCCGAATACAAGCTGGATATGAACCTGGTATCGCACAATCCTGTTCTCATTGTTGCCTTTCCGAACTTTCGCAGAGCCAATTTCCTGGCAAAAGAGAAGGCTGCTCAAAAGTCGATTATGCTGGCAACGCTCGCGCATCGTCTCGGCCGCGAAATCGGCAGCTTCGACCCCTGGAGCGGTCAGCCGCTGAAATCGGTTCAACAGGGCGACAAGCTGGTGTTCTACAGCGTCGGGCCCAATAAAGTCGACGACAGCGCCACCGGCGACGACATTCTTTTACCGGTCGACCAGGATATCTGAACCGGACTGCTAATGCGCAATGGTAGTGCAGGGGGCTGACTCATTCGTGGGTCAGCCCCCTGTCGCAACTGCAAATAGCAGATAGTCGCGCCTGTCGGCAAACTTCTGAGCCAGTAAGCGACCTTGCTTCGAGCTGCAGGTTGCTGTAGAATGCAGAAAATCGCTGGTAGCGGGGTTAAAATTGAAAAAGATAACATTTCAGGGCGTGTTGAAAATCGGTTTTGCAGTTTTTGTGGCGCTGTTGCTTGTCAGCAGCTTGCCAGTTGCCGGTCAGACTGCTGCGAATAATACAATGAGTAAAGATAGCGGTAAAACTTCTGTAATTGCCATCGATCCCGGGCACCCTTCTGAAACCAGCGGTGGCTGCGCTCATCACGGCTTAAAAGAAGTTGCGATCTGCTGGGAAGTCGCCCTGCGCCTGCAAAATCTGATCGAAGCTGAGCCGACGCTGACGTCAGTCATGACAAAACCTGCAGTAGATACCCTGGTGACCAATCGAGAGCGCGCCGAGATCGCCAATAAGGCTGGTGCTGCTATAATGGTGCGTCTGCACTGCGACTCGGCTAATGGCTCGGGCTGCACGGTTTATTACCCAGACAAACAGGGCACTGTGCAGGGTGTGACTGGCCCATCCGAAGCCGTTATCGCGCAAAGCAGGCTGGCAGCTGAGAGCCTGCAGAATGGCCTGGCCGGCGTGCTTGCTTCCCATCTCAAAATGAATCCGATAAAAACCGACTCGATGACTTTCGTCGGCGCCAAGCAGGGCGCGCTGACCGGCTCAATTTTTGCCGAAGTGCCGGCCGTCGTCGTCGAAATGGTGTATCTCAACAACGCCAGCGACGCCGCTTTTATCAAAGAAGTCGCCGGGCAGGATCTGCTGGCTCGCGGCATCCTGGCGGGCATCAAAGAATTCGTCAGCAAAAAACTGCGCTGAACAAATTCATCAAAAATCCGGGTCAGGGGTGGCACTCCCGCTATCATTGAGCTTTTATTGAGCGCTAAATAAAGGGGTTGCACAAACAATCTGGCGGATTTATAATGCCTTAACTGCACAAAGCAAAACTGTTGCCCAGCGGATGGGCAACAGTTTTTCGTTTACTAGATTATAAGGACAGGAATGGAAATTGTTTAAGGCACGCAAACTTGTCGATGTCGGCAAATCTTTTTTGAACGACCTCATTCATTGGGTCAGCTTCAATGAAGAAATCAGCAATATTGTTGACAAGCTGAACCAGTCAATGGAAGAGCCGCCAGTCAAGCTTGGACATCGCCAAATATCTCATCCCGGCGGCTTTTGTCGCGAATTTTCGCGACGGCGCCTGAGCATGGCCGAAGCCTATATCATCATCACCAAACTCCATAGCCCTGAGATTTTTGAAGTTCGTCTTCAGGCATTACGTAGCTTGATGGAGCAATCGCTGCATGCGAAGACGGTTACTATGCCGATTAACACGGCCAGAGTTCAGATCTTTCTGATCAAGGAAGCAATAAAGGCTCATGGTGACCGGCGCCGGCAGATGGAGCTCGTTGCTGACTTCGGCCAGGCATCATTTGGCAATGAGGCACTGATTCGCAAGTTTCTTAAAGACAATGGCCTGATTGAAGTTCCAGAAGAAGGCAAACCTCTCAAAACTCTTGATCTTGGCTGGGATGATCACGTTCACGACTCTCTCACCGAGGGCCGCAAGACGCCGACCCGCATTCTTATCGATTCGTTTGTGAAAGGGTTGTCACGGATAACACTTATCTATAACTCCATCGGCGAAGAACGCATGATCAGTGAGGCGATCACTGCCGGAGAAATCATGGGTATCTCTGTCGAAATTGGCCTTGAGTTCAGTGTTGGCCATGGTGGAAGCCGCCGGCATTATATCTACGTGCCGCCGCTTTTCAGGCGCAGCCATGATTTTTTTATGTTCTTAAAGGAACACGAGATCGATCTCGCCCAGTTGAAGGCCGGTTTGCAGAAAAATATTGAGAACCGTCATAAATCCATTGTTCTAGTTATCAGGCAGTTTAATGATGTACACCTGCCAAAACTTAATGAAGACTTTGCCAGTGACAGTCCGTGCTGGTTTGCGCCATTAACGGAGCCTGAACTTCAGAAAATTGTCGCATATGGTCAGCCCTCACGAGAACATCTCAGTGAACTTCTGTTTGAGCGTTTCAAGAGTGTTTTCTTTAACAGAGTGTTGTTTTACAAAGCCCAGGCAATGGCTGCCGAAAAGCGTTTTCGCAAAGGTATTTTCTGCAAATGGGAACTGGATGCTGTTCATGCCCGATATCATGAATGTCGGGAGACCTATATTCATCTTTCGCGGGCAGATCTGGCGGGCAGGTATCTGGCCTCGCGCAGTTCGGTAGATTATGACAGTTCATTTGCCACAGAACTGCCGCTTCTTGATACTTTGTGCAGCCTTCCCGGCAGAATCGTTCTGCTGCATCCCATCGAACTTGGCCTGAAAAGAGCGATCAAGCATGTAATTGAATTTGCGCCTTTCATTACCCATCTTGAAACACTGAATCTGCGCGACAGCGCGACCAGAAACCCTTCGGATCTGATTGTTTTCAACAAATTCATTTTTCTCCTGAATAACCAGCCGATGAGTGAAATTCTTAAGTTTCTCGATCAGGAAGAGATCAGTGATATTTCAGCTGAAGCAGTAGAAAATGCCAGACAGATAACCAAAACCAGGGCAATCATTCCAACCTGCGGTAGCGACTCAAGCGGTCGTAACAAACTGATCCCCGGTATGGGCTTTATCAGATCTTCCATGATATCTTCGGCCATTAAAAAGGAATTTCTTGAAAAGCATTTTGTTCTGCCGCGGCCAATTGGCAATCTTATTATCAATCAGGGTAGATGGTCCAGAGAACTGCCCCACGAAGACAGTGATCATGAGACTGTTGTCTGTATGGGTAAGCAGCTTCCGCCACTGCTTAACAAGGTGGGCGATGAAAGAGCAATTGAACTGATTGATTTTTCGCGGTTCTGGCGCTACCTGAATCCTGATCTCAAAAACCTGTTCAGGTTGTCTGTCGGGTTTGCGGTTGCCCTTTACTGGATGACAATGTTTCAATTTCAAGCAGAACACTTTACTGGTGCATTTTTTGCAGTAATCTGGTTTTTAATTACTTTTTACCGGAACGTACTGGTCGATCTTATTGCTTCATCAGGCACCGATTTCAAACGCTGGAGCCTGCGTAACGTCAACTTTGACAATGCCTATCAATCAATTTTCTGGACAGGTTTCAGCGTGCCGGTAATGGGGCTGGTCAAGAATAACTTTGACGTATTGTGGCCCTATCTTCAGGCGGGAATGCTCTATGAGAGCAGCAAATTTTTCTTTATCTGTATCGCCAATGGTATTTACATTTCGTTGCACAATCGTTTACGCAATTTTGATCGCAGCGTCATCAAGGCCAATTTTTTCAGGTCGGTACTGTCTTGGCCATTCGCGGTGGTTTTCGCTCCTGTCGGCAATCTGATCGGCGTTCCCAGCATTGTTCAGGCCAAATTCTGGTCCGATGTTGTTGCTGGATTCATTGAGGGTGGCAGCAAATTCAGCCAGCGTTTTACTTTGCGCAAACGCGACCTGACCGAAATCCTTCCGTATCTTTATTCTCACGACCGTAACGAGCGCATCACGGCCATGCTCGATGTTCTCTATATATGGGCGAGAGCGCCAAGAGGAAAAACCTGTCTGCGGCTGCTGCTGCTGAATAAGCCGTCGCTGGGCGAAAGGATCTGGCGCTGGCGCCGCGAAACACCAGAAGAAGCGCAGATCAGGGCAAAGCGTTATCGGGCGCTTTATTATCGGATGCTTGAGCTGTTTGGTTTCGCCGGTATGCTTGATATTCTTACCGAATACTCGTTGAGTCATTTTTCAGGCAATGACGCGTCGGCGCTGGCCCACCTCATCGGCAGCGAAGCAGAAGATTTTCTGGCATGGCTCAAAAAACTTGAAAAGCATCTGCCACCCGAAGAAATGGCGCCTGAAGAAAAGCTGAAAGTGTCCGCCTGATTTTGCTGAATCCCCACTCCTGCCGACCGAACAAGAATCTAGCAGCCTGTCGGACTTAAGCCAAAACGCCAAAAAATACCAAAATACCAACAAAAACCTGTATCAGTCTTGCTTCAAGAGCAAAAGTGATATAAAAAGCCTGCTGAAGCTTGTTTGATAAGGGACTTTTATCGTGTGTAATAATTTTCGTAGTGCAGATAGATTAACCCCATATTTACTGCCCCCTTCTATTAATGAATGGCTGCCCGAGCAACACCTTGCGCGTTTTGTCGTCGAAGTTGTTGGTCAGCTTGATTTAGCTTCGTTTAAAGCAGCCTGTTCAGGCAGAGGCTCTAAGGCCTACCATCGCATTATTCAGGAAACGCTTTCTTGCTGAGATTGAGCTGATCTTCGTTCAGATTTTGCAGATTGCACGGCAGATGAATGTTTTTAAGCTGGGAAAAATCTCTCTTGATGGCACAAAGCTTCATGCCAATGCTTCCAAGCACCAGGCACTGAGCTGGAAGCATGCTTGTGAGCTTGAACAGAAACTCAAGGAAGAAGTCCGCCCGCCTGATTCGCCTGGCAGAAGAAGCAGACGCAGATGACATCCCTGATGGAATGGATATTCCGGAAGAATTAAACTACCGGGAAAAAACATTTGACCCGGTGAAAATAATATCCTAGCATGATCCTGTATTCCGTTAATAAGTTGGGAAATAAAAAAATCGGGAGGAACACGGATTGTTTAATATTTCAAAGCATCGTTTTTTACCTCTAGTAAGCATTTTTTTTTGCTTGCTCTTCTGTTCTGTTTCAGCAAATGCGTCATGGCTGAAACCTGATCCCACAATCAAGAAATTTTACGCGGATTTTCTTGATCGGGAGCCAAAAAATGAGGAACTGGCCAAGTCTGTTGATGCCGTTTTCTTTCGCAAGACGACTTTGCTGGATATACTGAACACCATTGTCAAGTCACCAGAGTTTCAAAAGCATGCTGGCGAGCTGGATGATTTGGAATATTCTTATTTGCAGATTTGCGGACGTCTGCCCGAGCCGGAAGAGCAGGAAAAATATCTTAACAAGATGCATGATGAGGACTGGAGCATTGAAAAAATCCAGGATGAATTGATTGGGTCTGATGAAGCCACCGAGTGGGGAATTCGTCAAGGCTACATGCAATATCTTTACCGTGATGCTGACGAACCAGGCCTCGAAGGCAAGATGGAAAAGATGAAGGGTAAGGCTCCGGGAGCACCTTACATTACGGCTTTGAAGGCAGCACTTAAAGATCGAAAGTTCATGCCGTTCGCGCAATGGAAAGCCCCTTATTTAGCATCCATCAGTGATGAACTGGAAAAAAGTTATGAGAGAGACTTTTTTAAAACGCAATGGTTGGAGGCTCAAAATACGATCGAAGGATTTTACGAGCTTATTTTAAACCGAAAGGCTGACCCTGAAGGTTTGAAAAACCATATGCAAAATTGGGCCTTGAACCAGTCTCTGTATCATACTCGAAACCAGTTTTTGGATTCTGAAGAGTTCAAAAAGCGTAACCTTGATGAAGTTGCTACTTATTACATTTCCTTTCTTCTCAGAGAAGGTGATAAGGACGGTTTGGAACATTACAGAAAAAAACTGAAGGGCAAAAATGGAAAGAACCGAGAGAAGGAGCTTGACGATATAAGGTGGGATATAAAACACGGCAAAGAAGGCCGCAAAGCTGCTATCAAGATTTTACACTGGAGAATCTTGTTCCGGAATCCAGATCAGCACGCCATAGAGCATTACTACGATAAGTATTTTGAAGGAAAAAGTAACAAGGATTGTCAGAAACAATTAGAAAAGATGGCTGACAATCTTCTCAAGAGTGATGAAGGAAAAAGACGTTGGTCCTGGCGCGAACGCTGGCAGGATGCTGCAAAAGATCAACAAGACCTTTTGGACAATGATGTCGTAAGGAAAATGGATTTTCTTAAAGACATTGAGAATCAGGTCAAAGACGAGATCAAGGACGCGGATAAACTTGAAGAGGACCTGAAAAAGGCCCCTCTTGAGCAGTTCACAGATTTGGAATATCTACTGGATAAAGCTCTTCCCCCAGAAGAAGTCGCAAGAATGAAAGGCATTATTGTCGGTCTTGAGAAAGAACTGGCTGCCATTAGTCCTTTGATTACTGCAGAATTACAGAAAGTTTTTGTAGAAATGCTTGGGAAGCCGGCTCCTGATTTCTACCAGGTATTAAATGTCAAACCTGGGTGGGATACAAGTGAACTGGTATCTCTTGAATCGATTGAGTCGACCTCTGGCAATAAGCCGACAATGCCCGACAAGAAAACACTGATTCCTGCAATTAAGCTTCCAGAAGCTAAGGGAGAAAACCAGGTTCCGGTCATCCCTGGCCTGGAACCGACTCCTGAGAACATCAAAATTGTTGAGGGCCTGCAGAAGGTTCTCATGAATTCTAAGGATGCGACAGAGTTCAAGGCCAATCTGATAGCATTTCTGGTTTCAACCAAGGAATTCAAGGATCGCGAACCAATCCGCAGGGACATGGTCATCAGTCTTTTTCAGCAGGTATTGCATAGATCTCCTACCGATGCTGAGCTGAATACCTGGATGACTAAACTGAACGCCGGTAAGTCTTTTGGAGTCGACATTATTGCTGAACTGGAAAGCGGTAAAGAATTCCTTGATGTCATTGCATTGGTGAACTCTGGGAAGATCAATCCCTTCAAACCGGAAGAAAAGACTAAAGCTAAAGAAGAAAGCAAGAAATCTGACGAATCCATCAAGGACAAAGTTGTTAAGCTTATTGATCTTGAGGGCTTCAAAGACTTCGATTTTGCCAAAGAAGTTACCATCAGCGAAGTTGAAAAGACCGAAGACGAGAACGGTTACTGCATCTGCGGAAAAACCAGCATTCCGAGTCTTCACCTCAAAGACGTAAAGGTATTTGCCAAACAGCACCCGTCTGTATATGGTTATAAGGTATACATGGTTGGCTTTTTCATGACCAGCGACTACGGGGTGACGCAGCTTTACAGCAGCCCAACAGGCCCCACCAAGGATCTCCTTGATATGCTGAAGTTTGCCGATGGAGCTTTGATTTATACCTCCGCCGATGTGGTTCTGCAGATGGACAGCCTCCCGCCGGCAATGAAAGCCGAATTCGGCAATATTTTGGGCGACTCTGGCTATAAGAGCATGCGCCTGTCGGAGGGTCGGAATCTTTTTGGTAATATTGTGCTTGGTGATGCCGGAGCAGGAAAACATCTGAAAAAACTCCTTCCCGAGAGTGAAAAACGTCTTCTTATCCAGGGCAGGTTGTCAAAGAATAAGGACGAAATCTTTTTGCGTGGGCTTCTACCACCATTCAGACCTTCATTCTTTCCAAAAGACTGTAAACAGGTTGAGCCGTCTATTGAATTCACCGGAAAACCTAGTGTTGCAGTTAAAATGACGATGGGTCTTACTCTCCCGGAAAAGCAGGAGATGGCAGCAAAAGTCAGTTTTGAAGTTCCTCTAGGACCCAAAGGGGCCATCCAACTGGCTCTTGCTCTTGACGGCACCTGGAAGAACCCTTTTAACATAACAGGTCTGAATGTTGGTAACCTGGTGGTGTCAGGAAAAATCACTATCCCAGAAATGGCTCCGACCTTTGGTTTGGCCGGTGATTTCCGAATCGGGCAGAAGATAGTTCGAGTTGCCGCCAATATTCCAGTGACAATTAATCTTAGCAGTATTGGTCTGCTTGGTGCGATTAACAACTTGGGAACCAAAGACCTGCTGATGCTCTTCAAGGACATGGGTGGCCCAATTGAGAAAATACCTTTTCCCGAGGATGCAATTGGTTTGAACGACGTTAACGTTTCGTTTTCGGCCAAAGCTGATCCGGTCTTGAAGATCCCTGAGGGAGTTAGTGTCAAGGGGCAACTATTTATTAAATCTACAGAAGTTGCTCATATTGATGCGGTAGTTTCGAAGGCTCGGGGTATTATCATGACTGGATCCGCCAAAAAACTGGAGCTGGGACCACTGGTAATTAGTGGCGATGGCAAGGACAAAAAGGCTGGTACTGATGACGACGGTGCGATAATTGATATCGTATTTCCATACTCTAAGGATAGTCACGCTTACATCAGCGGCATGGCCGAGCTTTTCGGGATCAGCCGTGAGATCATGGTGTTGATGGATCGACGTGGCATGGGCTTTTCTTTTACTGACAAGATCTTCAACAGCTGGAAATCAAAAGTTGAAGTAAAGGGTGAAGTGAGCAAGGCGCACCCTGACTTTCAAGTCAAGGTCGTGGTTGAGTCCGATTTGGCTAAAGACATGAAAGACGCGGTTGACAAGGTTACAAGAGGTAAAACACCTGGTTTCGTTAAAAAAATCTTCAAGAATATGTTTTATCTGCGAAGTGCGGGATTCGATGGTAGTTTGAATAAAACCATAAAAGGGGATATTCCCTCTTTCTGGATCGAGTTTGCTGCATTGGGTAAAAAATTCGACAAGAAGTTCAGTGCCAACCTTAGCAAGCCAGCAGAAGCTGTGAAGGATCTTGCCAAGGAGACAGCTAAGACAGTCATAAGCAGGATCAAGGACTTTGTGAAAGAGTATTTGAAGGCCATTAAGGATTTCTTCGTGAAGTTGTTTGGTGGTAAGAACGGAAACATCAAAGACTTGATCAAGAAATACAAAGACAAGGATAAGAATCGAAAAGATCCAAAATACAGCGATCTCGCAGAGAAATATGGAAAGTATTTCAAAAACTGACCACACTGCCTTAATCCCTTTTTAGCCTGCTGAGTCGGCTAAAATTAATACTGGTTCATAAAAAAACCGCCCCTGCCACGAATGGTGGGGGCGGTTTTAATTTTGCTGAATTGACGCGGCTATCGCTACTTGTCAGGGTGTTTCTGCTGCTGTGTCTGTCTTATCAACTACAGTGGTTACTGGTTTTGCTTTCTTTTTTTGCACAACCTCTTCTTTAACTGGCTTTGCTCTGGCTGCAGCTTGCAGTTTAGCCTGAGATATTCTGTCGGCAACTGTCTTACCGTTCAGAGTTATGGTCTTTTTAGCAGGTGCCACAGCGGAGGCAGGCTTAACTTCTTTAGCCGCGATAATTGCAGCCTGTTTTTTACTGGCAGCAATAGCGGCTTTTCGCTTATCAGCTAACTGTTTTTTACTTAGACGCTTTTGGCTGCGTTTGCCAATGTCACAGTCATCAAAGTCTTTGTCGAGCTTTTGTACCATTTTTTTGCGGCGTTCAAAACGAGCCTTCTCAGCATACTGATTGAATTTAATCTGATCGTTACTTCTGAGGATTTTTGGAGTGATAAACACTACAACTTCGACTTTTTCACTGGTATCCATATCTCGATTCAAATACTTTCCTATAAAAGGAATTTTTCTTAAAGCTGGAGAATTTTTTCGATTCAAACGATTCTTATCGTGAATATAGCCGCCGAGCGCAGCAGTTTCACCACTTTTCAGGGTTACATTCGATGTCAGCGTTTTATGTGCAAAAATAGCGACTTTCTTTACATCATCATACTGAATTAAATCATTTACTTCCTGATTTACATCAAGGTTAATAAAGCCTTTTCCACAAAAATGCGGAGTGAAATTAAGATTAATGCCAACATCTTTGTTCTCAAAGGAGTAAGTGGTAACTCCATTGGCAACCGTTGAACCGGTAATTATAGGCAATGTTTGTCCTAGCTTGAATGTTGCAGCTTTATGATTTGAAGCAATTAATTGTGGCGATGAGAGCAGCTTTGTTTTGTTGCGGTCTTTTCCTGAAAATAGCAAAGCCTTAAGTTTATTGCCATTGGTGATAAAGTATTTAAAGCCCTCTACTGCTTTCTCTTCTACTTCCATGGGGTTAGCAGTGTGGCTCACATTAAAAGACTGGAATAGATCCTCGCTGCCAACATCAGCATCCGCAAAAGATCGTAGCTGCCCACCTTTCTGTTCGATATCATTAAGTATCAGCTCAACTATATTGACCTCAATCAACACCTGCTCTATTGGGCTGTCAATGACTCCCATAACGTCTGCCCACTCTTTGCGTGTAGCGACATCTTTTTTGTCGGGGAAAATAGCTAAAATTGTATTTCTGGCTTTGTTTTCAACAATGCTGACTTTTTCGGCGCTGATAGCCTTTTCCAAGATTGATTTTACCGTATCAATAATCTCTTCAGACTTTACCATGGCAAGGCGCCAGCTGTAGGTCAGCAAGCTACGTGAACTGTCAATTTTATAGGCATTTTCCCCAAATAATTCTTGCGGTTCAGGAAGAATAAATTCTGGCTCTATCGCTTCTTTTACATCCTCACTGGTTTCTGTGTCATTGACAGCGCCCGTTTCGGAGTCTTCAGAATATACCGTTACTAGCTCTTCCTGCTCTCCATCCGCGCGAGCCATAGTTGTGCTAGTCGAAAAAACAATAATCAGCAAAATCAGGATGAATAATGAACGTTTTTTTTGCATATAAATAATTGTCATCGGAATTTACCCTTTCCTATGGCTTGAACACATGAAGTGTGATCTTTGCCGCGGCACCCTGAAATGATGCTGTGACCGTTTCAAAAAATGGCAGATCAGAAGTGATCCCCGTCGCTGCGGGCAAAGAATCAATTTTGGGAATCTCAACTGCCGAGGTCCCGAGTTCCTGGGCGCGCATATTTGTGGCCGCTACATATTGTGGTGCCACATAAACCGCTTGAGCAATACCGTTAGCAATTGGCACCTGAATCGGGGTAAACTGCCCCCCCCGATCTGTGGTAAAGGTTATCGGATGCGCTGAGCTCTGAACAATGTCTCCGTCTGCATCACGCACAACTGCGGAAAAAACCAGACTGCCGCCCAGCGCCACATCCTTGCTGGTAGTGCCAAGATTGATTGAATAGCCATTCTGAGAAGTGAAACCAGTTGAAACCGGGTTTGATTCTGAGCAACCAACTGTCATTGCTACTAGAAAACAACTAAGAATAGTAATTAGTTTTAGACTGTATTCCATTTTTTTCCTCACTGTATGGTAAGAGACAAAGTTTTAGTAACTCCTAATGCCTGAACGGTCAAGACATCAGACCCGGTTAAAGGTGCAGGATCAGTAGCAGGAGCAGTATATTTAAAATAAGCAAAACCATTATCATCGGTGTCTTCTGCTGTGCTGGAAAAGGATCCTCCAGAAGAACTATTGATCAAAACTTTTACGCCTTTCAGCGGATTACCATTCTCTGCAGTCACTTTTACACTGATGTTTTCTTCTTCTCCGTGTGTAATCGGGTTAAGGCTTGGTAGAATCTGTATTGAAGGGGCTGAAATAGCGATTACAGCAGTCCCGGTTGCTCCCTCAGCTACTGCGGTTATGGTGCAATTGCCTGATGTATTGCCACTGGTAAACAGGCTGGTAAAAATGCCTTTTACAGTATCACCAGAAGATTCGACTAAAGTGCTTTGCAATGAGCTGCTCAAAACTACCTTGCTGCTATCTACTGCCATTCCGTTGCTGGCTATAACCTTTACTGTTAAAAGCGTGGATTGCTGCAGCCCAATGGTGAGGGCGGCAGGTGAAACCTGTACCTGATAAATAACCACGTCTTTTGGAAGAATCTGAATCGCGCAGGTTCCAATAATTGAACCTGCGAGAGCCACGATTTCAGAGTTTCCGGTAACTGTTGCCGGCGCGGTAAAGGTCGTCATAAAATTACCGTCTTCAAATTCACCGCTTTCTGGGACAAAAGTTCCCCCTAGAGACGACGACATGGCAACTTTGGTTTTGACATCCGCGCTGATGCTTCCAACTAAAGTGACGCTTACAGGAACTTTGTTGTCATTTTGAACAGCGGCCTGCGCCGGCAAGACTGTAATCTTCAGTTCTGCTGAGGGAGTTGCTGTTTGTGTGGGATCCGGGGTTGTTGTGGCAATTGTTGACGGCGTTCCTTCATCTGCAACCAGAGTTGTCCAATCGCTGCCAAAGCTTTCTCTTTGTACGCCACTGCAGCCTGTGTAAACCAAGGCTAGCGCCATCAATGTCAGACAGAAAAATAGAAGCCTTACCCTCATGTCGAACCTCCCACAAGATCACAAAAATTAGTTTAGACAGAGGTTGTTCGACAAAACTCTAATATCTTTTTATGAACTAATGAAAGATTTATGACATTCTAGCAGCCTGTCGGACTTAAGTCGAAATACCGACAAAAACTTGTAACAGTCTTGCTTCAAGAGCTAAAAAGTGACACAATAAGTCTGTTGAAGCTTGTTTGATAAGGGACTTTTATCATGAGTAATAATTTTCGTAGGGCAGATAGATTAACCCCATATTTGTTGCCCCCCCTTCTATTCATGAATGGCTGCCCGAGCAACACCTTGCGCGTTTTGTCGTCGAAGTTGTTGGTCAGCTTGATTTAGCTTCGTTTAAAGCAGCCTATTCAGGCAGAGGCTCTAAGGCCTACAGCCCGGCCGTGCTTTTATCCCTGCTGTTTTATGGTTATGCCACTGTCTGGCGGTGACTTCGAGCAAAGTTATAATGCCCAGGCAACTGGAACCAATTTCGCCATGCGCCGATGCGGTAGCGCAAATGACGCACAGAATGAAAACAAGCGAAGGCAAAACCCTTTACGCCAAAAGAAAACAAACGGTCGAACCTGTCTTTGGCATTGTAAAAGCGGCAATGGGGTTCTGACAGTTTCTGCTTAGAGGCTTAAAATCAGTCGAAGGCGAATGGAACCTTGTCTGCATGGCCTGGAATATTAAAAAACTATACGCACTGGGGCAATAAAAGGAGATAGTGAGCCAACAAAACACCCAATAGAGTCCAAATTAACTGATTTCTATCATTATTCACGAGGGTTCGAAATAGTTTCCGAGGGGGTGCCTGTTGTGTGTGTGCTCATTCCGAACTTCGCGGATGAAACCTACGACAAGCAGAGCTGCAGCCAGCGGAAATGCGCCTGTTTAGAAAGAACTCTGGCATGTGATTGCCCCTGTAATATCCTTTAATTCTATTACATCATTACTGGCGGTTATGGCTTTTTATAGGCATCATGGCGCCAGCGAACTCTTGTAAAAGTCGAAAATATAATTGGCGGCCTCGCTGCCGAAGCAGAGCAGATAGATAATTCCCATAAAAATTATCAGGAAAAATTCGATGCTTTTGCGTGGCAGTCGAAGGTTTGAGAGATCAGCGAGAAACTGCTCATTGAGGTAATCGAGCAGCGCCGGCAGGACTTTATAGCTCCAGACCGGGCGCAGCAACAGCAGCCATGCTGCAAGAAGAGTTGTCAGAACGGTCCATGGAAAATATAGTTTCGGTTGAAAAAGCATGCTGAGCAGCAGCAGCAGGTCGAGCATTGTCAGCAGCACGAACAGCGCGAATCCTCCCCAGTTGGTCAGTGCCGCAAAAAATGACGGGTTTTTCATCAGCTCGGCTTTTTCGAGCATGCGGCGCACAATCTGCCTGGCCTTGGTATGGGTTGCGGTGATTACCTGCACTGCCTGCGAAAAATCGGCTGGTGTCAGCACAATGTTGCGCTGCTGCCAGCGCAACTGCACACGTCTGCTTTCGAGGAACACCGCCGAAACGCCGGCGGGTAACTCGACTGCCTTAATCGCGATCTGTGAGCTGGCGAGCGCCTCGGTGACCTTCTTGTCGAACTCGACCAGGCCGGTTACTATGCTTTCATAGTCCGGCCAGAGAATTTTCTGCGGTTTCTCGTTATCGAACCTGAAGAGAATCTGCGGCGGCATGACGCGATCGAGAAACGCCGCCGCCCCCAGCACCTGCGAATGCCCAAGATAGGTCGTGTGCGTGATCATCGCGATATCTGATCGCGCACCTTTCGTCGATCTATCTGCAGATGTAACAGATTTTATCAAAAGATAACAACTTGACGCAGCGTATTTAAACTCATTTCAGTTCCTGGTTGTGGCAGATCGCCCACTGTTAAGTCTTTCAAACTCATCAACCAGTCCGGGGAAATACATTAGAAAGAAGATGGTGCAGGAACCCCAGATTGCACTGCTGATTGCCCAGATGAGAAAGAACTGTTCAGTTTGCAGGTGTCCAATAAGAAGCATGTTGATTTGTAGCATCAGGTCATATTTCAGCATTAAATTAAACGATGCAACGCCGGCAGAGCCAATCAATGCTGCGGCGAGCAGATAAAATATCCTGGCCAAACGTCTGAATCGAGAGAGAGCATCATCCAGGCTGCTGTAAAATAACCATGCAATAAATGAATATACACACAAAACAGTTAACCAGGTTGAATTCAGGTAGCTTCCAGAATAGTTTTTGTTGATGAAAGCCCCTATAACAGAGGGTATGATAAGCCAGGCCAGAATGAAATAACCTGTGGTCAGTTTGCGGAATCGAGTCATAACAACTGTAAATTCTGAATTCTCGGGTGAAGCCGCTTTGACTTGTTCGTTATCGATTTGCATGGCAGTTTGGCAATCAGGATTCATGCAGAAATAATGCTCTTCGCCTTCAACCAGGCAGTCGGCACAAAAGCTCTCTGCACAGTGATGACAAGCATGGATTGACGGGATTGACGAGTGATTCTGGCAGAAGCCGGATGCCATAAGGAGCGCCTCCCTTTCATAGATATTTTGCTCTGGCCTGCGTCATTATAAAACAAGACTAATGAAAACGTTAAACATAAAGTAGTGAAGTTAAGTCCGGCCACAGCAAACCAGCTAATGAAACGAGGGACACCTTACTGATTAAAAAAAGTAAGATGTCCCTCGAACTCGACTGCGCCAGCAAGGATTTCAGCAAGGACCGCTGAACTCGCAAAATCAGCCAGGTTTCCCCAGCCGGTGAATTTGACTTTAGTAACGAAGTTCGTTACTATTTAAATGTGATCAAATCATTCAAGTGCAAGGAAGCAGAAGCGATCTTTAACGGAATGGGTTCACGCAGATTTTCGGCTGTTCTGCTGCCGGCAATGCGGAAACTTGAAGTTCTCAATGCCGCTGAAGTATTGAGTGATTTGCGGGTTCCCCCTGGCAACATGCTTGAAACGTTGCAAGGCGACCGTACTGGTCAGAACAGCATACGAATAAACAAGCAATGACGAATTTGTTTTGTCTGGAAAGATGGCAACGCTTATGACGTCGAAATTGCTGATTACCACTGATGAGCGAGGTGCAAAGTGACAAAAAGAAAAATAGAGCCGATTCGGCCAGGTGAAATTCTGCTCGAAGAATTTTTGAAACCCATGGGAATTTCGCAATATCGTCTTGCACTGGCTATCGGAGTTCCGGCCCGCCGCATCAACGAGATTGTACATGGTCTGCGTGGCATAACCGCCGATACCGGGCTGCGGTTGTCGAAGTTTTTTGGCCTCTCAGATGGTTTCTGGGTAAATCTACAAACCAGATATAACCTCGAAGTCGAAAAAGAACAGATTGCCGAAGCTCTCCAAAAAATCAAACCCTGGGCAGAAGCAGCATAGAATAATCGCATTCTGGCCCGCGCCTGTGCGGGCCGTGTCAACCGTTTGTTTATTGCGTGCCACCTCTGTTATTATAGTCTCAAACTGGCAGTTGCCGTCTGCCCCCTTGTGGCCGGCCTGGCTGCTGGTTCGTAACATTTGAGAGGGGAACATCTTATGAAACATCTGCCGTTAGTGCTGTTTGTGTTGATGGTGCTGGTTGCTGCTGCTTTCGGGGGCTCATCCAGGTTGAAGGAAATTCGCCTTAACCGGGTAAAAGCGACTGGCGTTTCATGTGTTGCCAGCATGCGGGTGCTTGAAGGTGCGATTGAACTATATTTTGACGATCACAAAGAAGTTGAAAAAACCGCAGAAGCAGTCAATGACTTGATAAACACACATATGGACGAACTGATACAGGGAAAATATCTCAGAGAAAGCCTGCAGGATCAGGTTCAGGGGTATTTTCATGAGCTGCCGCTTCCAAAAGATGCTTTGCCGGTATGCCATATCAGTGCTGTTGCCTCTGGCACCGATTATACTTTGGAATGCAGCCTGCACGGCAGTCAGGAAACGCCGCGTCCGCTCGATGACCTGCTCAGGCTTGTCAAGCTCGATGTTGATGGAAATTACGACTCTTCAAGGTAGACCGAAGACCGCAAAGCATAAGGATCAGCAGTTTTGCCACTTCTTGCAAGTAAAAAAGGCTGCCCGCGAGGGGCAGCCTTTTGGTAAATCCAGTTAGAGCGTTTTATTCGCCGTGCACTGCCAGAAATTTTTCGCGCTGGTCGATCATCTTGAGCGCCATGTTGCCGATATTGGCATGAGTAACAGCTTCATGGCCGGCTTTTTTAATGAAATCGTCAGCACATTTACGGGCACTGGCAAGTTCCTTTTTGTTTTCGAGGCCCGAAACATATTTCTGCAGTTCAGCTGAAGCCTTTTCAAAACCTTCGTAAGCGAGTTCCTTGCTAGGACCATTCGTGCTGTCTTTTTCAAGAATTAAAAGATATTTGACGCAATTCTGCATTAAGGATTCAAATTTTGTTGCACTGAATGCGGCAAAAGCCGGAAGATTACCAACCACGGCAAACAGAGCTATGAACATGGCGATCCTGGCGAGTTTTTTCATGATTTGCTCCTTCGTATGTATTGCTCTGATAGGTGCAATTCATGTGCCAGAACTAAGATCGACTTTTAACGGGCGTTTTGTCGGATGGCGCTGGAAGTTTGCCAGTTTTTGAGCAATTGACCTGCTGACTTTTTGCTATAGAGGTTGATGTTCATCAAGTAAGATTTTTCAAACTTTTTACATAGTCAATGTCTTGTGTAAGGTTTTTATTGCTTTTCTTACATATAGATTTTTTCGTATAAAATCTACGCGGCATTTCTTATATATAAAAAATCTTATATAAGAATCAAATGCCGGCACAGCCTTGTTTGACGTGTCTTTGATTTTATGATGCAGCCAGGTAAGTGCCGTGTAATACTTTGATATGCCAACTTGTTTTGCTTCGATAAGGCACTGCGATCCGTCGAGCATTGCCCTGGCATCCCAATTTTTTTTTTTTGAATCTTCAGGGCGTCAGATTTTCTTTTCGTGCCTGTGCTCAGGCTTGTCAAACTCGATGCTGAAGGCAATTACGACGCAACTAAATAATCTGCTTTTTGCCAGCAGGATTCAATAAAGTTTCAGCAACCGGTCAGATGTTATTCAGATCTTTCCAGTAGCGTTTAACCGGAAACATTTCAAAGCCGACCTTTTCGTAAAAGCCTTCCCGCCCACATGGAACCAGAATGCCTTCGGCGCCACGTTCTCGCGACCATGTCTCGAAAATTTTCAGCATGGCCGTGCCTATTCCGAGGCCTCGGTGGCTGGGAATAACCACCATCTCTTCAATGATCCCGGCCCGGCACTCAAAATCTATTTCAAGTCTGCAGCAGCCAAGCATAAAACCTGTCGCTACTCCAGTATCTTGTTGTGTCGCAAGCAGTTTGAAATAAAAACTATCTTTGACAAGTTCGTTAAGCGTATTTTGCAGGCCTTTTCCGATGTCCCGGTATAACAAGGGCATCAGCTCCATGATGGTGGCCATGTCTTCTGGCCCAGGATTCCTGTATTCGATATTCAGTCTTTCTGACATTGGTTTTGATAATTCTCGCGGTAAAATAGAACGTTTCAAGAATGAGCATGGCGTGCGTTACTGGCAGGACTTCCCGGCAAAAAAAAAATCGGAGAGGGCGAGATTTGAACTCGCGGAAGGCAAAGCCTTCAACAGTTTTCGAGACTGCCCCGTTCGACCACTCCGGCACCTCTCCAGTCAGTTCATTTTTACCCCAGAATCAGACTCTTTGCAAGCTTTTCCGGCAAAATAGCATGAGTTTAATTAAACGAAGGGAAAAGGCCTTGATATTGCCTTTCATCTGCCGCGTTACATCAACTGGCAAGCTTCCGCCATGCCGGCCGGCAGTTCGCTGAAAAGAGAAAACCCGCATTTTAAGCGGGTTGTGAATATTGTGGCCTGTCGGCCTGGTTTCCGGTGGAGCTGAACGGGATCGAACCGTCGGCCTCGACAATGCGAATGTCGCGCTCTCCCAGCTGAGCTACAGCCCCTTCCTGACTATTCGGGTATGATACTCGGAACGGTTACGTGACCGGTGCCGTTGCAGAAGGTGCAGCGCTCGCGGCCGGTGCCGTTGCAGGTGTAGCAGATCTTGTAAACTGGAGTGTTGTTCGGGCCGTTGCTGACGATGTGGCCAGAACCGTTGCAGCTGCGGCAGGTAAGGTAGCCGTGGCCGTAACAATGGCTGCAGTTAACCTGCTTGGTGCCGACCCGGAAATTGGCCTGAGCTTCAAATGAGTAGCGGGCGGTTTCGTCAGACTGCTTAACGGCCCAGGTGTATTTGCCGCCAACCTTGACGCTGCCTTCATCCATGACGCAGGCATGGTCATTGAGAATGACGCGTTCCCAGAGGGTTTTGCCGTTGCTGCGGTCAAGCAGACTGATTGCCGAATAGTTGCCAGCGCCGGCCCAGCCAAAGTGTGGGTAGCTTTCACCAGAAACCATGAGACCGGCCGGTGCTGCCAGAACTGGAACTGCTGTTGCGGCAGCGCCAGCTTTCAGTGTGATGTCGATGCTGCCTTTGGCGAACCACAAGGTTGCTTTGGGCAGGCGAACTTTTACGTAATAATAGGTTTTGGTCAGTTCTTCGCGCTCGACAACCAGTTTGCCGTCGAGGGTTAACGCGCGGCCGATAAAAGACTTGCCTTCAGCGGCCCAGTTTTCAGGAAGATCGATGCGGTGTTCGTAGCTTTGTGCCGAATTCCCGACACCGAGCGAATGGGCGAAATTCTTGTTCAGTTCCTGTGCTGACAGGCTGTTGGCGCAACAAACCAGCGCTAAAACGACGAAAAGACTTACAAATTTCCTCATGACTGACATTTCTGCCTCCTGGTAAACTCTCTTATATTGCTTATGATGAAGCGTTATACTCTATTTCTATCGTCAAATTAGCTGTTGCCACAAGTTACAGTTTAAGTCGTCTCGGGGCGTGCAAAGAGGCTGGCCTTGTAACAAATTATATGCAGATGTGCGCGCTGCGAATCGTTGTGTTGATCTGCGACGCGATGAATTTGAGATTGCCGGGTGACTTTTATGCTGCTGTTTATTCTCATCTGGTTCAGCGAAGATGAATTTGCAGACGGTGTTTACAGCTCCCCGGATATTTTTACCGTCATCCTGTGCCCGCCTTCCTGCAGGCCATCATCAGATATCATGCTGACTGAAAACTTATCAGCCTTGACCGCCAGGATCGCAGATTGAATCTTTTCCCATTCATCGTCAATAAGGTCTTCAACCGATATCTCAGCGGGGATCTCAAACTTATTCTCAAGATAGATTGGCGGAGATACCCGCAATGCTCCAAGCGCACCTCCGGTGCTGCCGGCCGCCGTAGCGATTTCTGCGAGTATATTCAAGAAGCCCGCTGGTAGCATTTTTTCACGGTCGGGAACGACTGACATGTCGAATCGAAAGACTGGAATTCCGCTATAGGTAGACCGACTAACCGAGTTGATAAATGCTTCTGTGCCCTGCTGCGCCTTCATCAGGCCTGTCGCAAAGTTTGTAATAGTACTTATGTCGAACGAATAGCCAGTTAACATTGTTCGTTTATCGCTGTCTCGGCGAAGATTGGTAAGCCAGCAGTCGATGCCATCGATTTGCTCGCCCTTGCTGACAGCAGCTTCAAACCCTGCGAAGTTAATAATTTCAGCAAGCAGTTTCGCGTCAAACTTCGGCAGTTTGTCTGCCGCTTTGCTCTGGATAAGAGAGAAAACAATGCTGGCACCAATCAGGCTTTTTCGATCTGATGCGCGAACTTCGGCGGTGACCGACAGGTTTATCGCCGCGATTCGAATTCCTGAGTCATTTTTCGCATAGCTTTCAAACTTGTCGATAATACTCATAAGCCGCCCACCGTCGCAAAACATGAAATAAACTTCGGCCGGAAACCGTTTTCCCCAGTCTTCATTCAGCGCTTCAGATGCTCTGAATTCGAGTATTTTGGATTCGAACTCGCCCAATACATCTTCCAGATGTTGCTTCGTTGGCTGCAGGTCGGGGTGTTCAGACGGATCGGCAATTAAAAGGGTGGGCAATAAAATCGCCAGTATCAGGCTCAGAATAAGGTTTTTCATTATAGCTCCCTGTGGATAATACGTTGCAAATCCCTGTTTGAGCGGCTGATTGGCACAGAAGCCACCCGAGTTAGTTCTTTTATCCGCTACATTTGCCCATTTTGCGCCCTGGCCTTACATAAATATGCGGCCTATGAAGTCACTTCATGGGCCGCATATTATCATTCAGGCATAAATCAGCGCTGGTGAATAGTTTCGAATTTTTGCAGAACCCGATATTTTTCCATGTATTCTCGCACTGTAAGCGTGTTCAGGTCAGATTTTTTAAGCTGCGTGGCAGCTTCTTTTATCCTTTTTTTACTGTCCACCGCATTCATGAAAATCTGCATTCTCTCAATCTGCGCTTTGTTAAAGGTGAACCCGGAGAAAGGGTCAGAGGCGCTGATGATTTCAGGTTTGATTTTCTGGGTATTTCTTGCCGGCCGACTGCGATATGATGAGTGATGCCCTGCGTCAGCCTGTTGAAGAATCTGGGTTTTGGTGAAAGAGTTTGAGCATGCATCGGCAAGGATTTTGAGGTCGCGGAAGCCGTATTTGTTCTGCTGTGCAGCAGTGAGCAGCAACTGGTCGTGAATATAAGAGTTCTTGCAGGTCTGGGCAAGTTCGACCATTGTTCTGGCATTGATAAATTTGAATGATGAGCTTTTGCTGATTGCGTCAAATAGCTGCTGGCGCAGAGCATCATTATTCATGGCTGTTGAGATTTCTACAAATTCAAAATTACTTACGTAATCACGATTGGCAAGTGCACTGCCATAGCTGACCAGAAACATGTCGCGCGAATAGCTGTTGTTAATGAGCTTTGCGAGTTCAAGCATGCTGCTGGTCGTAAAGGTTTCGTAATTTTTGTTTTTGCTCACCCGGTCTAACAGCTGACTGCGGGTAAAATCGTTTTTGATTGCATTCGCCAGGGCGACGAAATCTTCACCGGTTCTGGCGCGGTCTGAGCCTTCGAGCAACATCTGATCGCGGGTGAAATCGTTACTGACGGTTTCGGCAATGCGCAGAAGCTGTCTGATTTCACGGGAGACACCTGGGGTGTGACCGCTGTCGCCATGGTCATGACCGTGGCCATCGTTATTGCCTGGTTCATAGTTGTCGCCACCAGTATAGTCGCCGTCGAACGGATCGGTATTACCTGATCCTCCGAGCTGCTGCAGGCGTTCTTCCGATTTGCGCGCAAACTGGCTGCGGGGATATGTTCTGCTGCAGCGCTGGTAAACCTTTATTGCTTTGCGGTTATCGCCGGCTTCTTCATAGACGCGACCGAGCACATAAAGCGCGTCGGGAACAAACTCAGCTGAGCCACCGTCATCATATTTCTCAATAAACTGTTCGAAAACACGCATGGCCTGCCAGGGATCATTGTTTTTTACATGGCAGTAGCCGACATAATACAGGGCTTCTTTTCTGACTGCCGGCGGGTTGTAATGTGAGCCTGCAATGTCCGAGAACTTTTCGGCGGCATAGGCGTAATCGCCATGTTCCATCAAGTTTTTCGCCCATTTTAGGTCTTTGGCGCCATCCTGAGCAAAAACGCCGGTAATCCCTGCGATAAATACAAAAAATGCCAGCCAGAACAGACTCTTTCTCATGCGTGCCTCCTGCAAAATTGTCTTTTACTAATTTAACATGAAAGGCACGTTTTGTGTAGCGGATTACCTTTTGCTGCGAACCGACTTGACGTAGTTGTTCCAGGCCTTTTTTATGTAGTCAGGAAGTGGCATTGGCGAGCGTGGGATGTCGATTTTCATCTCTGCGACAGAAGGAACAGCGGTCAGGCGTTCGATCAGCCGATCCTTGTTATCCAGCACATCGATTACCATGGCACCCTTCAGCTGGTATTTGCGATAGACTCGGCGTATTGCCGGAGGTGGCACGGCGACCCGGTTGCCGATTACTACCGGAGAAGTGCTGTGAACGATCATACCTGAAACATCCATCGGGAGAATATACGATGGAATTACGTATTCATCGCGGTCTGCGACATAATCGGCCAGGATCATTCTGAAGTCAAGATCGCCGACATTCTTGAGAAAGCGCGCCAGCGAATAATAGCGGGCATCACGTGCAATCCCGTTAAGATCCATGCCGCGTGGCCTGGTTTCCTGAATTACCATCACTATCGGCCCGTACATTCTGGCCACACCGATTCTGGGTGAGCAGAAAAGAAAGTGAGTTTCCGGGTCGGGTATGCCGGCCTTTGCCGCTTCAAATGATTTACCCCGCGCATTCACATACAGTTCTTTGGCAGAATCGACTGTCTTGAATATCTTCTGCAGAACTTTCGAATGTTGACCTTTTGCCTTTTTAAAAGCCTCTTCTGATGGCATGCCGGCTTTTTCGTTTTCTGCGATAAGATTACGCAGACCGCGCGATTGATGAACGGTGTCGAGCATAAAGCGAAAACCGAGCAGCTCGTCTCGATCGATTTCGCCGGCTTTACGCGAGCCAAAGCCGCGATACATTATCGAAAAATTGCCGTTTCTGATGCGTTGCAGAGCCTTTGCCGAATTCATGGTGAACATCGAAATGGCTTCAGCATCGTAACTCAATGCAGTGACTGTCTGGCAGAAAGACATGTTCAGTGCTACTGCCAGTATTACGGCAAACAGCGTTGCTTTTGCTGCGCGGACAATCGGGTCAGATGTTCTGGTTATCATTTTCTCTATCATCTTTTCGGGTAATTGTTACAACAACATACCACAAAACGCGCCATTGCGTTTGCCCGGCAGGCATCCGTATATAAACAAACAGCAGGCTGTACTGCATTGATTGTTGCGCCGAATGACTGACATGGCCGCACGGATGGGTAGAACAGTGGAAGTTCTTGTGCAACCAGCTGGTATTCACAGATAAAATTCTTGACGAAACAGCTATCTTTGCCGAAGTTTAATCTGGTAAAAGCAGGATATTACGAATGTGGCCGAGTAATAACCAAAGATTATGCAGCATGGGAGCCGAAATGCAACAGGAATCACTCAACGAATTTCATAACAAGCCTGCCGAAGAACGCATAAAAATCTTGCAGAACAGGTATGAACCAGGCAAGGCGCGGCCAGCGGTGCTTCTCTTTAAACTCTATCTGATGGTTGCATTGGCCATGGTTGTTTATGCTACGCTGTTTTCTGTGTATGGTTATAGCAAATTGCCGATGGGTGCGGAAATCGCCGAATTCTGCGGGCAGCTGCCGACCGAATTTCTGTCGGTCGAAGCTGGTTTTTTGCAGAGGCATAATGTGAAGCAGTTCGAGAAGATGACAGAGCGCCAGTCTTTGCGTGATACTGCTGACCGCTGGGCAGTGAATGTCAGGCATGGCTTTGCAGTATATGATTTTACGCTGGCGACAACGGCAGAAGAATACCCGCTGCTAAAGGTCTACGACGATCAGGGCAACGAAATCATAAACAACGTAAAACCCGAAAA
>MFYY01000048.1:0-7232 GCA_001787855.1 Candidatus Riflebacteria bacterium GWC2_50_8
CTTCTACGCGCCGTTTATAACTTCTACCACTGTGAGCGGCAACACTTTAGCGATTCTGGGATCAAATTTTGAAACTGACGATACCATGATGGATGCATTTGTAAATGGTGTCAAATTGCCTTCTGCAGGGGGCTGGGTGCTGGGAGAATCTTACTTCAATATATCATCATTGGCTCCAGGCTCGTATACTGTGCAGCTTATAAAAAATAGCGACACATACAGCAATAAGTCTACTTTCACCCGTGAAGTGCAGGCGCCGCTTCTGGCCAACTTTACCGCTTCATCCACCGACACCTCAATAACCTACACATGGCAGAACGCGCCATTTGTAAATGAAGTTGAAATTCGGCTGATTAAATTCTCTGACGCGACAATTGTAAAGCCTGCTCAGAGAATCATTGGCAACGGTTTTACCTACGACAAACTGCTGCCCAATGCCACATACACAATTGAAGTAAGCAGCACCTACCCGAACCAGGTGAACTCAGCGCCAACCGCTTTCAACTTCGCCACCAAAGCGGATGGAATCGACCACATCAGTGCGTTTCCCTTCCTGCCAGGAACTGGAACAATTGCAACCGGCACCTTATTCGGCTTTGAAGTCATCAACGGCATTGCTTATATTGGCTTCGACAACAGTGGCCCCATAACTATTCAGGCCTTCAATCTGAATACTATGGAACTGTGGGATTCCACCCCGCAAATCATGACCTACAGTGATCACCCCATGCGTAGCCTGGCGGCAAATTCGACGGGCGTTTATCTCACCTATGCCGACACAAATGCAAGCCCGACAATAGCGTTTTTCAACTCCACTCTTGGAGCACCGGCCCAGACCGCAAATATTGAAACCAGATTCAGCCTGGGTTCTTATCTTGACATGGCGACAGTGCGCAGTCTGAACGACCGCATTTTTCTGGTGACAGCATCAGGAACATGGCCGATAAACACGTATCTGTTTGAGATCAATTCTTCACTGACTGCAGTACAGACAGCGAATCCCATTGCAGGAGGCACTAACCTCCAACAAAAAATGGCTGACATTGCCTGGGATCGAACCTCCGACACACTATATCTGGCCTGCCCAAATAACTCGAACAGCGTTTCCTTACGAGCTTTCAGCGCAATGAATTTAACCTCTGCGCCCCAATATATAGGCGATTTTGCGTCATCGACCAAACAAATTCTCGGGCTCTACGCGAACAACAACAAGGTTTATCTGTCGCAAGATGCGCTCAGCAACCCATGGCTTACGGTAATGGATGCGAACAGCGGATTTATATATGAAAATTTCTCGACCTACCCAGGCAGCTTCGGCTTTGACCGGCAGAATCGCATCTGGGGCGACAGCCTGCGTCCAGGTTTCGATGAGGTTTATCTGTTTCAGTATGACAATGCCATGAAAGTTCTGCAATCGCTCAACATATACAACACGGATTACATAACCATGAATCTGCCGATGGTCAGACTCGATGAATCGACCGGCATCATGTATATGCTGCACTTCAACGCAAACAACCAGCTGGCAGTATACAGATACAACAGTAATTACTGATCTGGAGTTACAAAGCCGCCCGGGGATTGCCCCGGGCGGCTTTTTTCTGTGCAAATAGTCTCAGCGAAGTGGTTGTTTAAGGCTGCCGGCCTTCCATTTGAGGCCATCTGGGCAGTCTGCGGATTCTCGTTTTTTCTCGGCCTTCTTTCTTCAAGTATTTGTGCGGACTTCCTGTTCGAAAGGCGTCACAGCAAAAGACCATGGGCAATATTGACAAAATTATCCGGCGGGCGCAAAATACATCTATATTAAACCAGCTGCCGCAAGTTTGCCACAGTTCACAAAGTCCCGTAGCCGGTTTTTATGTTGGTTAGACAAACAAATAAATGTACCGCCGTCTCTGAGCGATCAGGGCGGCTGGAACTCCGGGAAAGAGAGACCCGGATCAGGATCAGAAGAGGCCTCTGACAAAATGTCGCCAGGATCTTCTTGCGTCATTTTTAGATCTTTCTCCATGATAAAAATGGTCTTAGGTGAGCGATCAGCTAAGAGAATAATTTTCAGCAAAAAACTGGCTGTAAGTTGGGGAGGAACCTGAAAAATGTCTAGAAATTCGATTACCCTGCTGTCCTGTCTTTTTGTTATTGCCCTGGCTATAATCGGCTGTGGCGGAGGCGGTGGTGGAGGCGGGAGCAATCCTGTCGGCCCGGCAGTGATAAATGGTGAAACGGCCAGTCTCAGCGGCACCGTGCTCTTTGACAACACTCCCCTCGCCAACGCCTCGGTTTTTCTCTACAAAAGCGAAAAGGCGCATACCATCGGCATGGCGCAGCTTCCCTCACTAAAAAGCTCTCTGGCAGCCCAGCAGATGATCAGCGATGGCGCCTATACTACCACTACTGACGTGACCGGAGGTTATAACTTTATCGATATCCCGGTCGGGCAGTATACGCTGATCGCGATGCGCGACGAAAACCACCAGTTTGTTCAAACTGGCGTGCTTCTCGGTCAGGTGACAACGCTTAACCCGCAGTTGACTCCGACCGGCAAGATCACCGGCAAGGTAACTCAAACTATTGGCGGCGTAACTCAGAACATCTCGGGCGCTTTCGTTTATATCACCGGCACCTGCTACATCGCGCTGACCAACGCATCGGGAACTTTCACAATAGGCAATGTGCCGTCAAATTTGCTCAATGGTGCCACATACGAGGTACAGGTCATCCACGCACTCGGCGATGCATCTGCCAAAACAGGAGTCATCGTTAACCCAGGAGAGACTACCAATATCGGAATCTTCGCGCTTGCCGCCAAAACTACAGCCTACCAGATTCTGAGCGGCAGTCTGGTCGCCAGAAATGGCGTAACGTCAACGCAATTGGGCGGAACTTTCTTGATGCTGACCCGCCAGGAAGACAACAGCATGCTCGGCACAAATACAGACGCCAGCGGCAATTACCTGTTCAGCGTCAGCATGCCCGGGAACTATGTGGTCATGGCTGTTAACACTGATTATCTCTTCGATCCCGGCTCAGTCAGAGTTGAGGTAAGCAGCCTCGGTAATAGCAGCACCACGTTGACTGGAATCTATGTTGATGCTGCCAGGGCTCAGAATACCGGCAGCATAGTAGGAACGGTTACCCTGGCCGGCTCTCCAGTTGCCGGCGCTGTTGTGCATGCCAGCGGCACCTCGCTGCTTGGGGTTTCGAATTCGACCGGAAAATTTGTCATCGATAAAGTTCCGGCCAATACAAGTGCAACGCCATATACCATCGAGGTAAGTTCAAGCATGGGCACTGCCACGGCAAAAACCGGCGTGGTCGTCAGCGTCGGCCAGGCAACCGATGTCGGCGCTTTCGCAATAACTTTACCGACAACCGGTTATAAAACAATAACCGGCCAGCTTGTCGCTGTTGCTCCTGTTACTACAGCGGCGCTGGCCAACCGTCTCGTGCAACTTACCGGGCCTGACGGAAAAGTCAGCGCCGTTTACACCGGCAGCACTGGCGCCTTCAGTTTTATGACCACGCAGACCGGCGCGCACACAGTCACAATAATGGATACCGAATTTTCTTACGCCCCACGGACGCAAGGAGTAACCGTAGCAGCACTGGACAACGCTGCGCTGGCTCTTTCACAGCAGGCCAGTGTTTCACTGCAAGATAATACCGGCAGTATAACCGGACAGGTTACCGCTGCGGGTTCGCCCCTGGCTGGAGCCGTTGTCTGTGTTGCCGGCACGCCACTGCTGGGCGTTTCAGATTCTGCCGGAAACTTTACCATAGGCAAGGTTCCCGCCAATACCAGCGTCACACCTTATACCCTTGAAGTTAGCTCAAACCTTGGCACTGCACCGGCCAAGACCGGCGTGGTCGTAAGCGCAGGCCAGGCAACAAATGTCGGGGCCTTCGCAATCGTCGCGCCGACAACCGGTTACAAAACAATAACCGGCCAGCTCACCGCTGTTGCGCCTGTTACGACAGCAGCGCTGGCCAACCGTCTCGTGCAACTTACCGGGCCTGACGGAAAAGTCAGCGCCGTTTACACCGGCAGCACTGGCGCCTTCAGTTTTATGACCACGCAAATCGGCGCGCACTCAGTCACAATAATGGATACCGAGTTCTCTTATACCCCACGGACACAAGGAGTAACCGTGGCAGCACTGGACAGCGCTGCGCAGGCTCTTTCACAGCAGATCAGTGTTTCACTGCTCGATAACACCGGCAGCATAACCGGACAGGTTACCACTGACGGCTCGCCCCTGGCTGGAGCCGTAGTCTGTGTTGCCGGCACGCCACTGCTAGGCGTTTCAGATTCAGCCGGAAACTTTACCATAGGCAAGGTCCCCGCCAATACCAGTGTCACACCTTATACTCTTGAAGTTAGCTCAAACCTTGGCACTGCACCGGCCAAGACCGGCGTGGTCGTCAGCGCCGGCCAGGCAATTAATGTCGGCGCCTTTGCAATCGTCGTTCCAACAACCGGTTACAAAACAATAACCGGCCAGCTCGTCGCCGTAGCGCCGGTCACCACCGGGCAACTGGAAAATTGCCTGGTGCAGATCACCTCACCAGATGGCAAAGTTAATGCTGCCTACAGTGACTCTACTGGCGCCTTCAGCTTCATGGCAACCCAGACCGGCGCCCACATTGTAACAGTAATAGACAGCGACCTTGCCTACTCTCCCCGCACACAGAATGTAACCGTAGCAGCTCTCGACAACGGGACCCAGGCGCTGACTTCGATCAATGTTACCAACCCCGACAATCTGTCCAGAGTAGAAGGGATTGTAACCTGGGCAACGCCGCCGGGCGACTGGGTAATCACAGATGGCGAGGTCATCCTTGAAAGTGGCACTTATATGGATCGCAGGGTAGTATCAAATACTATACCGGCAGTCTTTCACTTCGACAACGTGCCGGGCGGGGGGTACACCCTCAGGACGAATCCGCTAAGAAACGGCTACGATGGTTCGATTGCCATTACAATAAACGAAGGCGTCGATCTAACCGGACAGTCTCTGACAACAACCTTCGTCTCGCCGTTTATCAGCACAACTTCAGCAACAGAAGACACTCTGTCAATAACCGGCACAAACTTTGGAACTATTTCCGGTAATCTTCAGGCTTTTGTAAATGACAAGCCTCTAACAAACGTTTCTGTTACCGACACAATCTGTTCATTTAACATCGCCTCACTTCCGCCAGGTGAGCATTCTGTGCAACTCGTAAAAGCAATTTCCGGCGGTCAGCTCGCAAGCAATAAAAGAGCATTCACACGCCTGATTGCTCCGCCCACGCTTGTATCTACATCATCTACATACAATTCAATTACTTTCTCCTGGCTGAACGATGCTTACGTCACCAATGTTGCCATTGATATATGGGGTGCGGGTGGGACATTCTTAGAAAGCGTAAACATGACCGGAAGCAGTTATACCCGCACCGGCCTGGATCCAGAAACCATGCATGAAATAATGATAAGAAGTGTCTATGCCAATTCGATCTATTCATCACCCATTAACTTTCAACTGACTACTCAAGCAGCAAGTGGAGGCAGCACAGTCGCAATTCAATCATTCGAGTTAACTGGTGGCACACCTATCGGTGGAATGGAACAAGTATTTGGATTTGAAGTGGTCAATGGCGTCGCATTCGTCGCTTCTACAGATGGTTCTACGATGAACATTCAGTCATTTGACCTTTCAACTAATGCGCTTCTAAATTCAGCTTCATTACCTGTTTCAGGCGGATTTGGATCCAGAAGTATGGCTGCAAATTCAAGTGGAGTTTATCTCATCCACGATAACAGCTCCATTCCATCAGTTTCTCGGTTTGATCTTGGTCTTGGCGCTCCAGTCGTTACAAAAAACTTGGGTAGCGATTTCAGCTTCTCTGCCCCTGTAATGGCAAAAGTGAGAAATTTTAACGAACGCATTTTTATGGCTGCCTTGGATGCCTCTAAAGTAGAGTTGCGAGAACTTGATGCATCACTGAATGTTGTTGCAAGTGGATATACAAATACTCTTGCCATTAGTAGTGCTGACATAGCCTGTGATCCAGTTACCAATACCATTTACGTTGCCAGTGTCGAGAATTCTGTAAGCGCAGTTGTAAGAGCTTTCGACAACATGGATATAACCAACCCAACTCCACAGGAAATAGGAACTTTTACATTGTCTGGAGACGCTCTTATAGATGGATTTTACGCTCACAACAACAAAATTTACATTTCAGAACAGCATTATTCCTATACATGGTACCCAGTAGGCTCCGTAATGGATGCTGGAGGTGGATATGTAACTGCGATGACATGTTTCCCTGGCAATTTTGGACATGACAAACAAAATCGCATTTGGGTCAGCAGTCTTGGTTTAGATGGCAAATACCTTCTTCAACTCGACAACAACCAGGATGTTCAACAATCGTTGAGAATATACAACACTGGCTGCATGATTTTGGAGGCGCCAGTAGCAAAACTCGACACTTCGACCGGCATGATGTATCTGCTGCATTTCAACTCTGCCAACGCCTTGGCAGTCTACGCTTACGACAGCAATTCCTGAGTGATTATCACGACCGCCCGGGGCCAACTCCGGGCGGTTTTTTATTGCTGAAGACAACCGAAGCAAAATCATTTGAGCGCGTTCCCGGCTCCAAATGGCCCTTCCGCTATTGCCATAGATTCTCATCTGCGGCAATCGGCGTAATCTGCGGATTGTATTCGTCTCTTTCTTTGTGGCTCTGCGGCTTTGTGCGAGTGTTTTCTCTTCTGGTGCCAGTTGAAACGCGTACACCCCTGTATTGACAAAGTGACCGGAATGGGAGCAAAATAATCTTATATAAAACCAGCTACAGCTAATTCGATGCACATCGTAACAGCCTGTGGCTGGTTTTTTGTCTGTAAAACAAATCAGAGCTGTAGAAATCAGAAGAGGAGCCTTGTGATGTTGAAAAAATCCGGCGTTTTTTTGTGCTGTCTTTTTGCATTGTCTTTGGCAATCATCGGCTGCGGCGGAGGTGGCGGTGGCGGCAACCCGGCCGGCCCGACGCTCACAACCGGCACAAATGCCAATCTCAGCGGCACCGTGCTTTTTGATAACGCTCCGGTTCCTTTTGCAGCGGTCTATCTCTACAAAAGCGAAAAAGCACATACTTTCGGCATGGCACAGCTTCCCTCGCTGAAAGGCTCGCTGGCGGCACAACAGATAATCAGCGACGGCGCTTACTCGACCACA
>MFYY01000048.1:7302-9243 GCA_001787855.1 Candidatus Riflebacteria bacterium GWC2_50_8
AATGCGCAACTCACCCCGACCGGCAAAATTACCGGCAAGGTTACCCAGACCATCGGCAGCGTTGTTCAGAATATCGCCGGAGTTTTCGTTTACATCAACGGCACGTCATATCTTGCGGTAACCGACACTGCGGGCAATTTTGTCATCAGCAATGTACCAGCAAATGCTCTTACCACCAGCACCGCCTATGAAATACTGGTCAGTTCAGCCCTGGGTAAGGCATCACCAGTTACTGGCGTCAGAGTAAGCCCTGGCTCTACAACCAATATAGGCACAATTGCCTTGATTGCTCCACCGGCAGCTAATTACGTTAATTTGAGCGGTTCTCTCGTTGCGGGCGGCAATGTTACCAGCGCAGAACTGGCCGATCAATTCGTTGTTCTCACGCATCATACCGACGGAACCATTTTCGGCACGCACACCGACGCGACCGGCAAGTTTCAGTTCCGGGTAATGAAAGCCGGCACTTACCTGGTATTGTGCTCCGACAGCGATTATAACTACAGCCCCGATCCTCTTATCGTAAATATTGTAAACCTCGATAACGCCACACTCACGTTGTCGGCAATCACGGTCGATGCCGCGCAAGTTCAGAACACCGGAAGCATAGTCGGCACGGTTACTCTCGCGGGATCGCCGATAGCCGGCGCTGTAGTGCATGCCAGCGGCACTTCGCTGGTTGGCGTTTCCAATGCAGCCGGCAGATTTGTTATCGATAAAGTGCCGGCGAATACCAGCGCCACACCTTATACACTTGAATTGAGCGCAAGCATGGGCACTGCCCCGGCCAAAACCGGTGTCGTCGTCAATATCGGCCAGGCAACAGATGCTGGCATCTTCGCGATAACTGTGCCGACAACTGGTTACAAAACCATTACCGGGCAACTTGTCGCTGTCTCACCGGTTAACACTACTGCACTGGCTAATCGCCTCGTTCAGCTCACAGCGCCGGACGGCAAGGTTATCGCCGCTTTCAGCAACAGCACCAACGCCTTCAGCTTCATCACCACTCAGACCGGCAATCATACAGCAACTGTAATAGACCGCGATTTCATCTACGATCCGCGCACCCAGAACATAGATGTCGGCGCGCTTGATAACGCCAGCCTGGCATTAGCAGCTATCAATGCCTCGGCGCTTGAGGCGACCGGCGACATAATTGGCCAGGTCACAAGCGCTGGATCACCAGTTTCAGGCGCGGTAGTTAATATTGTCGGCACTCCGTTTCTTGGCGTTTCAGATTCCGGCGGCAACTTCATTATTGGCAAAGTTCCCGCCAACACAATCGCGTCACCCTACACCCTTGAAGTAAATTCGAACCTGGGCACTGCTCCGGCCAAAACTGGTGTCATCGTAAATGTCAGCCAGGTAACTGATGTCGGCGCCTTCGCAATAATATTGCCGACAACTGGTTATAAAACGATTACCGGGCAACTCGTCGCAGTCGCACCGGTCACCACGGCTGATCTGGCCAACCGCCTGGTGCAGCTTACTGATCCAGACGGCAAGGTGAGTGCAGCCTACACTGATGCCACAGGGGCTTTCAGCTTCATAACCATGCAAACAGACACTCATATGGCAACAGTGCTTGATACAAGTTTTGATTATGCTCCGCGCAGCCAAAGCATAAATGTCGCAGCGCTCGACAACGGAAGTTTGGCGCTGACTGCAATTAACGTTTCCCAATCTGATCTGAACGTAAGCATTTCAGGCGCAGTAACATGGGCAACACCGCCAGGAGCATGGACATTCACCGACGGCGAGGTCGTTCTCACTGGAACATCTTTCATCGAGCGCCGCATTGTTGGCGCCACACCAGCCAGTTACCGCTTCGACAACGTTCCACCCGGCAACTACACACTCAGTGTTAATCCGATCCAAAATGGCTATCAGGGCGCAATCTCGTTTACGGTAAATGCTGGAGTTAATATCACCGGACAA
>MFYY01000048.1:9258-11979 GCA_001787855.1 Candidatus Riflebacteria bacterium GWC2_50_8
TTTGTTGCACCTTACATTATCGCAACCGACACTGAACCGTTCCTAGACAATGTGCTTAAAATCACCGGGCTGCAGTTCACAGTTGCCACAGATATGCAGGCAATCGTTAACGATAAACCTTTGCCTGCCGCTAATACGGGGGGCTGGACCGGCACATACTGCGTCTTCGATCTGATCGAGTTACCTCCCGGGCAGTATGGAGTTCAGCTGCAGAAAACCGTTGCAGCCGGAAAGATATTGGGAAATAAAGTCACGTTCAACCGACCGCTGCTGCCTCCGACAAACGTTACTGCCGAATCCACCGACACCTCGATCACCTTCACCTGGCAGAATGCGCCATACGTGTCCGAGGTCGATGTCGAACTCTGGCAACAAAGCACGCAGGTGACTCCTGTTCAACGAATCAACAGCAACAGCTACACTTACAACAACCTGAAGTCAGGCATTGAGTATACAATAATCGTCACCAGCTACTACCCCAACCAGACCGTGCGCCCTCTTGCGCAGTTCTCCTACAGCACAAAAAGCCAGGGGCTTAACTTCATCACTGCCAGAGCATTGCTGACAGCAGTTGATATTCCCGACAATGTCACAGTATTCGGATTTGAGGTTTACAACAACACTGCTTACATTGCCGCGCACGGCTACACTACAGGTGATCCTGTCACACTTTTTGCAGTAAATCTGGCTGACAGCACATTTGTGTCGACTACAATAACAAACGATGGACTGGCTCTTGACGCACTTTACAGTCTTGCAGTTAACTCAGCCGGCGTTTTTGTTACGCATAAACAGACAGACCCGGTGCTGACCAAACTCAACCTGGATCTCACCGGGGCAACATCAAAGAGCCTTATCAGTGCTGCACCAGGCGGTTTTGGCCTGGGCACCGTTTCGACAGCAAGTATAAGAAGCTTTGATAGCCGACTGTTTCTCGTTGCCAGATTTGCCAGTACTTTTGTCGGCATTAACGAGGTCAATCCCGCAACTCTGGCAGTAGTAAACCCGGCATACAGTGTCGATACCGCCAAGAATTTCGTAGACGCCGGAAAATCTGCTGAGCTGGCTTATGATTCGATAAACAATACCCTCTATCTGATTTGTGCCGAAACTCCTGGCGACGCCATTGATGTTACAACAATACGGGCCTTCAGTAACTTTAATCTGGGCCTGACACCACCAGTATTGGGCGAACTCGCTGGAAGCCGGAGAATATTGGGAGCTAGTGCACTCAATGGTCAGATCTATGTCGCAAGTTATCACACGTCAACATTCTACACCGGATATGCCGTTGACAGTGCCAGCGGATATGTTCGCGAGCTTTATAGTATCGCCAGCGTAGATTACGACCAGCAAGGACGCGTCTGGATATGCACAATCAACGGCGACAACGATTATTTTCAACGGGTGGAAGCTGGTTTAAACATTGTTCAAACGCTTGGCATGCCTGATTATGCTGATCCACTATACTCATTCACTTCTGACCTTACCAGAATACGACAAGATAAACAGACCGGAATGATGTATATGCTGCACATAGCCGCGAACGGCAACCTGGCGGCATACAACTATAACAGTAACTACTGATCCTTTGCAGTCTGCAGCCGCCCGGGGGCTTCCCCCGGGGAGCCCTGCGGGATACGCTGTTCTAATGGCTGAAGCCATAAGAGCAGCCTAATCCTGATGCGCCCGAGTATCACCCACCTCCTGTGGGCGACTGCGGATTGTAATCTTCTCTTCTTTGCGGCTCTGTGGCTTTGTGCGAGAAATCCCGGCCATTTCTTTCCACATTCTGCGAATTCTCTTCTCTCTCTTCTACGGCAGCTTAAAGAAATTGCAATTTTGCCGGGTTTGGCTTAGATTGGTGGCGTATGCTCAGAAACATAACTTTTTATAAAAGGACCTTGTGGCTGGCGCTGGCGGTGAGCCTGCTGGCGCTGGTAACCGTACAGGCGTGGAACCGCGACTTCGTTCTTGAGTTGACCATATTCACCGACAAGGAAGACAGATTCGAGTTCTACGTCGACCTTACTGACCGCGAATATCGCAATCTGCAAAACGACCCAGGAAATGAAATCAAAAAGTATCTGGAAGATGCCAAGCGCAAGTATGCCGAAGAAATCGGTTACCGGCGCGAAATCTACGGTGAAGAGAATTACAAAATGGTAGCGGTAGTGCGTTTCACTTATGTAGTTAAAGACAAATCCAGCGGTAGAATACTGCTTTCGAAATAGCATTTACAACATGACCAGCATCTGGAGGAGGCCATGAACATTATAAAACGTAATTTTGCAGCTTTGGTGTTGATAAGCACATTTGCCATGGTGGCTGGAAGCCTGTTCGCGCTGGTCAAATCACCTCCTGAAAAGGCGATTCTGCCCAACGGCCTGCGGGTAATCGTGGTTGAAGACCGCAGTTTGCCAGTTGCAGCCGCCGGCATTCTTTTCAACACACATCCGTATTTTCTTTCCAACTGCAACAGTGGAATCGGCAGAATTTACCGTTCACTTATCGAATCTTCTGATTTTACCGGAGAAACCCGTTTCGACTTCAATGCCCGGCTTGAATCTGTTGGCATTATCAATGAATTCGGCGGCGGTCAAGACATGTTTTACACTGCCTGCAACGGTAACGCCGAAAATCTCGACCTGATGCTCGATTCACTGCAAGCGATTTCCTTCAAGCTCAAGCCTTCAGAAGCCGATTTCTCGAAGGCTAAAG
>MFYY01000048.1:11995-12991 GCA_001787855.1 Candidatus Riflebacteria bacterium GWC2_50_8
AGATCGACCGGCCTGATGGAACAGCAGATATGGAAAGACCTCTATCCTCACCTTTTTGTTGAATGCCACGGCCCAATCAGCGAAGAAGAGCTGGCAAAAGCGCAGTTCGACAACATCGACAGTTTTGCAGCAAACATCTTTGTACCCAATAACGCTGTATTAGTGGTCATTGGCGACGTTCAGGCTTCTGACGTTTTTAAGGCAGCAATGCAGAAGTTCGGCGAACAACAGGCCGCCACCATTGCAGCAGAAACCCCTGCGCCCGATGCAAAAGTCGCCAAATCACGCAAAATCGAAAACATCGACTTTGCCGATATCGAAGAAACTGAAGTTCTGCTTGGTTTTGAAGCCCCAGGACTTACCGACCCCGAAATGGCGGCAGCCTTCCTCTGGCAGGCTGCACTCTACGATATCAATAACTCATGGCTCGAAACAGCTGTGCGCAAGGATTTTCCGGAACTGAAAAATCTCTACGCCCGCTATGTTCCCGGCCATGAGCGCGGCCTGCTGTTGATTGGATTTACCAGCAGGGAACCCGACGCCAATCGCCCGATAAATCACATTCTTGCCGCGCTTTCTAATCTGTATATGTCGCCGCCAGACGGCAAAGAACTGCGCCGTATCGTCGAAATGACGCAGCTGAAAACGCTCGAAAAGCGCGAATCAAGACTCGAACGCGTATTCGAACTGGGTTTTGCCGAACTGCTCGGCAACTTTCGCATAGCTGAAGGCGCTTCGGCAGCTTTCAGCCGGGTAACCCCCGCTGACATGAAGAGTCTTGCCAGAAAGATGTTCAGCTCTGACCGATACGCTGTCAGAGTTCTCTACCCGCTCAAAAACCAGAAAGCCGAAGACACACCGGTCAAAATGCAGGTTCTCGACAATGGAGCCCGCATAGTTGTGCGCAACTTTGCCGGCAGCGAAGTCGTCGGCCTGTCAATTCTCTTTGGCGTGGACATCTGCACCGGCAAAGAAGATGAGCAGCGACTGACCCGC
>MFYY01000048.1:13006-14533 GCA_001787855.1 Candidatus Riflebacteria bacterium GWC2_50_8
CTCAGCTCACAGCTCGATGAAATCGGCGCGCGCCTCGATGCCGTTTTTAACAACGAAAGCCTGATTATTTCGGCGCGCACCCAGAAACAAAAATTGCCTGAGCTTCTCAGCTTTGTCAACAAACTGGTGCGCAACCCAGAACTCTCTGAAGATTCTTTCAGTAAGGCAAAAGAACGTATTTTGCAACGCCTTGCCGACGAAAGCGCGACAACCAACAACATCATCTTCGGCAACATGGTTGACGGACTGTTCCCGGGCATGAATCTGTATTCACCGAATCTTCTCAGCAACGACCTCGAAAAGATAACCTTCGCCCAGGTTAAGCAGTTCTACAGTAACTGGGCTGTGGGAGCGAACATGTGTATTGGCGTCGTCGGCAACTTTGATTCGGACAAAACCCTGCAGCTGGTTGCCAAGGCCTTTGCCGCGCTGCCGCAGGGAAAAAGCTCGATCAAAGCCACCTGCCCGGCATGGGTTGGCCAGCCGCTCGACAAGATTGAGGTCAAAGAGGTCAAATTGCCGGCAAGCAGCGAGTATGCTTACATAGGCGTTGGCTTCAGAATGAAACAGTTTCTCAACCTGACCAGCAAGGAAGAAATTCGCGGCAGTTTCGGAGCCAATTCTGTGCTCAGCCACCTGCTGTTCAGCAGCAGCAACGCCATTATCGCACAGGAACTCAAAAAGATCGATGCGCATCGTGGTCTCTGGGGCGTCTACCGCACCAATCAACTGTTTTCGATATTCTCTTTCTACGCCGCAGTGCCGGTCGAGAAAGTGGATGAAGCAAGAAAAGCTATCGAACGCGTAGTGGCACAGATTCCCGAACTCAAGGTATCACCCGAAGACATTCAGGCCGCCGGCAAAAAAATGAAATCATGGTTCAACCGGGCGCTGGAACGCTCTGATGCTCAGGCCGCCACGCTGGCAAGCTTTCTCTGGAACGGCCTGCAGGTCGATTTCCTCGAAGAAATCCTTGGAGTATACAGTTCAGTAACCATTGACGATGTTAAAAAGAGCGCCGGCAGCAACTTTAAAAATTATCTGCTGCTCATCGCCAGACCAGAAAAGTAATAGAAACGAAAAACCGGCAGATCCAGACGGGTCTGCCGGTTTTTTTTGCCTTAGTTCAAGTCAGATAAGTCTGCAGATTTTCGCAGCGTCGCGGGTTGCGCAGCTTAGCGAGGGCCTGAGACTCGATCTGGCGCACGCGTTCGCGGGTAACGCCAAGCAATTTGCCAATTTCCTCAAGCGTATAGGATTTGGTGTCATGCAGGCCGAAACGATGCATGAGAACCACACGTTCGCGATCGGTCAGCGAATCAAGAACCTTTTCGAGTTCGCCGTCGAGCGCCTTCTTTTCGGCTTCGGCGAGCGGGTCTGAGTCGTTATCGGTGATCACGTCGCGCAGAAAGAGGTCTTCTTCGGGGTCTACCGGAGTGGTATCCATCGACACCACACTTGGTATGTCGCGCATGAACTTGCGCAGATCCTTTGGTTTCATCATGACGCCCTCGGCCAGTTCGTCGA
>MFYY01000048.1:14563-15677 GCA_001787855.1 Candidatus Riflebacteria bacterium GWC2_50_8
GTGTTTCTTCGACCTTTTTGATCTTGAGGCCAGTGTGTACGCGATTAAGCGGCAGGCGAATCGGGTTGCCATGGCTGGAAACCATCTGGATCATCGCCTGGCGGATCCACCAGACTGCGTAAGAAATGAAGCGCACATTCTTTTCGCAGTCAAATCTTTGCGCAGCACGCATAAGCCCGAGATTGCCAACCGCAATCAGATCTTCGAACGGCACCTCATTGATGTGGCGGTAGCGCTTGGCCACGGCCACTACAAATCTGAGGTTGGCAAGAATAAGGCGGGCGCGCGCACGCGGGTTGCCCTCCTGCACCTGTCTGAGTAGAGTTATCTCTTCTTCACGGGTCAGAGGGGGATGCTTCTTAAGATCTTTGAAGTAGCTCTTAAGCAGTTGACTGTCGTTTTCCCGGTCGTGATTATAAATACTTGCCATATAGAATCTCCGTTTCGTTTTGGGGTCACCAACGGTCATGTACATCAGCTTTATCCTCCTGAATCCGCTGAATGTACGGCAACCCGGAATTTAATCGGAACAAGTTCGCAAATATTTAACGAATAAAAGTTTTTCTGGAGGTTTTTTTCACTCTGATCTCTCTCAAGTTTGTCAGAAACAACAAAACACCGCGAATCAGCGGCTCTCTCTAACTGTCCCGATTATCTTTTTTCTCTCTTAACCATACTTTAACATAAAACTATTTAACCCGCAAGTATTTTTGAAAAATTTTTATGCATGGTTTTGCCTGGCGGTCAAAAGCAGAGTCAGAGCCCACCGACACCGAAATATTCGGTCAGATCAGACAGTATGCCGGAAACGCCGCGGCGGGAACTATAGAGAACCGGCAGAGAATGGTGCGCAATAGTTGCCACCAGTTCGCGCAAGAGAGTATGCGAAATTTGCCTGACCACAACCACGATAAGATCAGGCTGACCAAGACCGCTCTTAAGATCTGCCAGATTCTTAAAGCCACTGCGCCATTCTATGACAAGATTATGCCCGCTCAATACTCTCTCATACTCGCTGCCAATATAATCTCCGCCAAAAATCAGCACACGTTGGCCAGAAAACATCTGTTTACCAGCCGACATGGCGGGCTCGATTTTTCCGCAATACTCACAG
>MFYY01000049.1:0-451 GCA_001787855.1 Candidatus Riflebacteria bacterium GWC2_50_8
GCCTCGGCAGTGAATTCTGGTCAGCCCTCCTCGCCCTTTTTCAGCAGATCCATACCGCCCGCCTTTACAACGACTGGCACTTCTACCTCGGCCTCTATCTCCTCTTCTGCATCGGCAGCCACGTCACCCTCAGCTCCGCCGATCTGCAAGGGGCCGGGTCCGGACTCCTCACCCTCACCATCCTCGTCTTCGTCTTCAATCTCGCTACCCTCTGGCTCGGCAACTTCGCCCTCGCCGCCTGCCTCAACGTCGCCCACTTCGGCGCGCTCCTCACCGTCCTCCTCCTCTTTGCCCTCCTCCTCAATCTGGCGATCGCCGGGCTGCTGATCCTCTTGACCTGCTTTTCGCGCTGACCTTACCCCTACCACCCCCCCAGCCCCCTCCTTGAATAAGGAGGGGGAGACAACCCTCTGCGTTTTTTAGCTCCCCTCCTTATTCACAAGGAGGGGCT
>MFYY01000049.1:771-1006 GCA_001787855.1 Candidatus Riflebacteria bacterium GWC2_50_8
TCTACTTCGCCGGAAGCGATAGAAGCGGCTCTGAAATGCCATGGTGGACGCTGTGTCGTTAACTCGGTCAACCTTGAAGATGGTGGTGGCAGGCTGCGCCGAATAGCTGCTCTGGCACGTCGCTTTGGTGCCGCGTTGATCTGTCTTACCATTGATGAAGAAGGCATGGCAAAGACAGCAGAAAAGAAACTGGCAATTGCCGGGCGAATTCGAAATATTCTGGTCGATGAATTTG
>MFYY01000049.1:1117-1423 GCA_001787855.1 Candidatus Riflebacteria bacterium GWC2_50_8
AATGTTTCATTTGGCCTGCAACAGTCATCTCGTGAGTTGCTTAATTCAGTCTTTCTGGCCGAAGCTGTCGCCAAAGGCCTTACCTGTGCAATTGTCAACCCGGCGCGCATTATTCCGATGTTTTCGATTTCAGAAGTTGAAAAAAAACTCGCGCTCGATTTGATTTACAACCCAAAGGGCGACGGCAGCGAACTTTCAGCCTATATGGCGGCAACAACCGACTCTGCCAGCAAAAGACAGCATGCTGATCTCGAAAAATTGCCGCCTGACCAGCGTCTGTTTGAAAAAGTTGTCGAGGGTGATTCT
>MFYY01000049.1:1433-5763 GCA_001787855.1 Candidatus Riflebacteria bacterium GWC2_50_8
ATAAGCTGCTCGTTGAGCTGCGTCTTACCAGAGCGCCAGTGACGATAATCAATGAAATTCTGTTGCCGGCAATGAAAAAAGTTGGCGAATATTTTGCATCGGGTCGCCTGCAGTTGCCTTTTGTGCTGCAGTCTGCCGAAGTGGTGAAGAAGTCCGTCGATCTGCTCAAGCCTTTCATGGAAAAGACCGAGGCCGATCCCGACAAGAAAATGATTCTGGCAACAGTTGCTGGTGATGTTCACGATATCGGCAAGAACCTGGTGAATATTATGCTCTCAAATAACGGCTACAGCGTCGTCGATCTCGGCATCAAGGTTGATATCGATGCTATGATCAAAGCTGCCCGTGAGCATGGCGCCGGAGTTATCGGCATGAGCGGACTGCTGGTGCGCTCAACCCAGATAATGAAAGAGAACCTCGAAGAGCTTAACCGCCGGGGTTTTCTGCCGGCTGTCATTCTGGGTGGCGCGGCTTTAACGCCAGAATATGTCGAAAATGCGCTCAAACCGGCCTATAAAGGCAAGGTGTTTTACGCCCGCGACGCCATTGATTCAATTCGAATAATGCAGGAATTGACCGGCTCAGCAGCAGTTGTTGCGCAGCAGGCGGCAACGCCGGCGCCGGTCGCAGCTGCAGTCGCTAAGAAATCGCCAGATATTCATTCTGCTGCAAAGGGCTCAGGTCCTCACGCCGGGGAAGCCAACCGCCACCAGTTTCTGGCCGATTATCTGCCCTCGCGCGCGCCATTTTACGGCAATCATCTGCTCGATATTGAATCCAGTGAACTCTTTAAGTTGCTCTCGCACAAGGTTCTCTTTGAGGCGCGCTGGGCATTCAAACAGGGTGAGCTGTCTGAAAAGCAGTATGCCGAAATTATTGAGACCAAAGCCAAGCCGGCTTTGAAAAAGTTTATCGATCTCGACGAAAGCGCCGGATTGTTTGAGAACAGGGCTGTTTATGGGTATTTTCGCAGCAAGGCGCAGGGCGACACAATAAAGATTCTCGATGAAACTGGTCTGAATGTCGGTGAATTCAGCTTTCCGAGACAGCAGCGGTCTCCGCATCTGTGTTTGAGCGACTTTGTCAGCGACAGCGAAGACACTATTGTTCTCTGGGCCGTTACCGTTGGCAACCGGGTAATCGAAACCGAAAAAGAGCTTTTTGGTGCCGACAAATACTTTGATTATCACCTGTTGCATGGTCTTGGTGCAGAACTGGCTGATTGCGCCGCTGTTTATGTGCACCGCCATGTTCATCGCGAGCTGAATCCCGATCACCCGCTTACCGATAGCCAGCTCGTCGGCTGCCGCTACTCGTTTGGATATCCGGCCTGCCCAGATCTGAATGCGCAGCGTGAGCTGTTTCGGCTGCTGCAGGCACAGAAAATAGGCTTGAGTCTCACCTCTTCGAATCAGATGGTTCCTGAACTTTCAGTATCGGGATTTATAATTCTCAATCAGCATGCGCGTTATTTTGTGCCATGAGCAGAAAGTCTGCCAGGCTTGATGGATCTGGTTTTCTGCAAAAGCCGCCGGAAGTGTTTTCTGCGATAATGCCGCCCGGTCGCAGGTTGCACGCCTCAGCGGTTTATCTGCAGCGTTTGCAGAAGCCGCATGCCGATGAACTGCTTTCTCTTTATGAAAAAAATCGTTTGTCTCTCGAACGCTGGCTGCAGCCATTGCCGGCCAGGTTGAGTCGGGTGCAGATGCAGGATCTGATTGCTGAAGACCATAAATATGCCCGTCTGGGCTCACGACTCGATCTTGGTATTTTTTTAGCCGAAACCGAGCAAATGGTTGGCAGAATTGCCCTGCATTCGGTGGATTATGGCATCCAGCGCTCGGCAGGATTGTCATACTGGATCTCGCACGAGCATCGCAAAACTGGTCTCATGACCATGAGTCTTGCCACTCTAACTGCTTTTGCCTTTGAAGAAGCCTGTCTGCATCGCCTCTGGCTGCAAATAGTCAGCGAAAATACTGCTTCACTTAAACTTGCCGACAGGCTGGGATTCTCCCGAGACGGGCTTATCCGGAAAGCTCTATTTATAAACGGTTGTTGGCAGGATACCGTTCTGCTGAGCCTTCTCGAAAGCGAATATGATGAAATAGCAGACAACTGGATAGAAAAAGGCTGGCTGGGTGTAGATTCACAGTGAAGTCGCACGTGTGCGCGGTCAGCGTCGAAACTTCATTGGTTCCTTGAGTCCCATCATGTGAGTAAGATTAATTGTTCTGATTTTTTTTCCGGCCTCGATGATATCAAAGGATTCGGAAGTGTGACTGCTGAACTTTCCGGCTACGTTCATAGCTACAGATGAATTATTGTCGTCTACGTAAATTATGTCGCTGCCAGGTTCCAGAACGCGATCCTTGAGCCACACCTTGAAATTGCCGGTCGATACTATTTCTGCGATTCTTGCCGAAGGCAGCTCGCCGTAATATCCGGTCAGCGTTGTCAGCGTCGCTCCCTGGCCGACAAACATCAGTTTGTTGCCGGTCTTCGCGTCAGCTTTTTTTATAAGCTCACCCATTTGTCGCCAGCCGTGCAGCCTCAGGCTGATATCGGCTTTCGGCGGCAAAGGCAGTGCAAGGGTAGCCACCTGGATTACTGCTATTACTGCCAGTAGCGCAGAAGGCCCAATGCTCAGGTAGATTCTGCGCATGCCCTTTCCCTTTTCGCACATCCATTCTGCCGCGAGTAGCATACTGCTTAAATAGGCGATCTGCGGCCAGTTCGCCTCAACCTTGGCTGTCATGCCGGTGCGGGTGAAAAAAAACAGAGCCGGAACAGTCAGCCAGGCCAAAAAGAAGCGTTTTTCGTCGTTTCGCTTGAAGGATGACCAGGCATTGGTAAGCGCGGCAAACCACAACACAGGCCACAATGTTATGCCTATGGTTCCAAGCTGTCCACCGACAAACTCGCTGAGATTCTGTAACAACGTTCGCGAGTTGCCTGCCAGCCTTTGATCAAGCTGAAATTTGAAAGATATCCAGTCGTGCTGAATATTCCAGTAAATGATTGGCAGGGTGCCGAGGGCAGCGAGCAGCACCATCAACCAGTAACGGCGGGTTTTGACCAGATGCCGGTATCTTTTGAAAGTTAGAATCGCTACTGCTACGCCCGGAACGAAAAGGATCATATTGTATTTGCTCAGCGCGCCACAACCAAGAGCAATGCCGGTTACAATCCACCAGCGGTCGCGTTCGTCGTTCAATGCCCGCAAAAATGCATAAATGCCGAGGCTCCAGAAAATCGCCAGTGGTGTGTCGGGAGTTGTTATGAAGCCCAGCGCCATTCCTGCCGGGGTGAAGTTCAGCATCACGACGGCCCAGAAACCTGCCCGTGGGTTGTTCAGGCAGTCTCTCCCGATTGCGAATAATACCCAGCCCGCAAAGGCTGTGCCGGCGATGGTCAGAATTCGTATGTGCAGCTGGGTTTCGCCTGGAATAAGTCTGATAAGTGCCAGCAGCCATGCAACCATCGGCGGGTGGTCATAATAAGAAAAATCTGGTTGCCTGGACAATTCCCAATAATAGGTTTCGTCTGGTGTTAAGTCGAGATAGTGAGACAATACAAGCCTGAAAACAAACAGGGCAAAAGTCAGCCAGTAAAATCTCTGACTGTATTTTGCCACGTCATCGCTGATCTGTGGTTCTAATCCCTGCGTATTCTCAGCCAAGTTCCAGACTCCGGTCGTTATATGTCGTGTCGAAAATATAGCATAATCCAAAGTCATTTGCAGCTGTAAAAAATCGAGTGCCGGGCCTGCTAGGCCTGCATTTGTGATTGCTGATCTGCATGTGCGTAGCAAAGTATTATTGAGCCGGTCACCGGAATGTTGGCGTTTTTAGCGCATAAAAAAGCCGCCACTTCATTTGCGAAGTGACGGCTGCTGTTGTAGCTGATTCTGACTAGCGCATCTGATATCTGCGCTGTGTCGGGTATGCCGAAGCCGGCATTTTTACGCTGAACAGCAACTCTTCCGGCCGATCAGGGTAGATTGCGCGAAATACCATGTGATCACTGGCTGTTGTGCTGATAAGCAGGCCGCCGCCTTTGCTGTTGCCATAGGCAGGTGTCATTCCGACATCGATTGAAATCAGGCGGTTGTCTTTTACGACGATGCGGCCTTTTTCGCCAAGTGCTCCAACAGTGTGCCCGAAAACTACTCCCATTATGCCGAGAACCTTGAGGTTGCGCTCAACCAGAACGTCATCGTTCCACCAGTCACGGTTCCACAGAATGCTTTCATGGTTCATGAAGATGCCTTTTTTGAAATCGCCAGTGGTGATGTCATCTTTGAAATCAGCTGCCAAAGTAGATTTGG
>MFYY01000049.1:5778-8141 GCA_001787855.1 Candidatus Riflebacteria bacterium GWC2_50_8
GCAATCCGCCATGTACAAACATATAGCCATTGATCACCGCAAACAGAGGCAAATTCCTGATCCAGCTGCCATAAACACCCTTTTCTGAAATCGCTTCGTGAAAATCAACGCCATTTTTTGTAAAAGAATCAAGAGTGTTCTGGTAGTGCTGCTTTTTGTGAGAAGTCAGAGTTTTGGCCCATTCTTCAATCTGGCCGTTGAGCAGCATTACTTCATGATTTCCGAGTAGAGCTATTACTCTGCCGCCAGCTTTTTCTGCCTGCTTCTGCAGATCGAAAACGGCATCATATGTCTGTTTGGTATAAAGACCACGGTCGTTGAAATCGCCGGTAAACACCAGAACGGCATCCTGGCCGGTCCACTTGAATCTGAATGAATCTGGTGCGGTGCGACAGGCTACTTTGAGGGCTTCAAGGGTTGCGCTGAGTTCGTCAAAAGCGCCGTGGACATCGCCAACTGCGTAGACTCTTCTGGCTCCGGTAATCTCAACCCAGGCTGGAAATTTTTCCCAGTCGCGCGCGACAGCCGCACTGCCAAAAGACAACACCATCAGAAATACTACCAGAACAGTTAAGGTTCCCTTTTTCATCAGTTACTCCAATCGATTTACCAGACGTTATAAGCGTCAGCGCTCACGCCTTTGGGATAAAAATATATGACTTTTGAAGGAATGTCGACGCCCCAGTCCCGTCCTGATTTCATTGCCAGGATGTCGAGCAGTTCGTCAAGAGTAATATCTTCTTCTTCAACAGTAATCAAAAATTCTTCGGCAGCATTCAAGCCCTCGATTTTGAACGAATCATCAGCCTCTTTGCTGTAAACTTCAATTGCATGCGAAAGAAGTGCGTTGCCATCATAGTTCTCGCACTGCCAGCTTTTCATGACCATAAAAATTGCAGAACTGGTATCTTTGGGGAAGACCGGCAGACTGCCCTGACCGTCTGCTCTCGGCGCTTCCGGCGGTGGCGCGGCTGGCAACAGGTCGTTCAATGAGTCGTTCGGACTGATAACGACTTCATCTGGTGGCACCGGAACATCATCTGCCAAAACCGGCTGAGGTTCAGGTTTTGGTGGCAGAGAAATTGGCAGCAGTGGCTTATCTATCGGCGCCTGAGGCTGAGCTGTCGGGTCGGGTTCCTTTTTTACAGGAACGCGTTTTATCTGCGTGGGCAGCGGAATGATCGCTCCCTTATTACCCGTATTCTTTTGCTCTGGCTTCTTTTCTGGAACTTTAATTGTTGCTGATGCTTTGTCCATCTGCTTTTGCCCTGGCATTGGCAGAATGAGTCCTTCGGAAGCAAGCAGCCTTACAGAAAACAACGCTATCAGAGCTGCTGTAACAGCTACTGAATGTCCGCTGCTGAAATACTTCATGACTACTCCTGTGTTAAGTGCATATTTATTGCCCTGCACTAGTATAAAACATTTCGCGATAAATGTTAAGGCTAAGTTTAATTACTGAATTCAACTGCGACAGAAGACTAATGTGCAGGATCGCTGCCTTTGATCATTGGTACAAAGCGTACCGGCAGATCGTCTTCAGTGACAATTTTCTCACCCTGCTTTCTCAGGATCATCAGCCTTTGGTAGTGTGCTTCTCCAAGCGGCAGTATCATGCGGCCACCATCGGCGAGCTGTTCGACAAGTTCCTGGGGCAACTCCTCTGGCGCGCAGGTGACAATAATTACCGAAAACGGGGCATGCTCTGGCCAACCCTGGTAACCATCGCCCCATTTGACGGTACATTTAAAGCCTTCTCTGGCGAGGGCGTCAATTGAATGCGATGCCAGTTCCGGCACGATTTCTATGCTGTATACATCGGCGCCAAGTTCGGCCAGCACTGCGGCCTGATAGCCAGAACCAGTGCCAATTTCCAAAACTTTTTCGCCTTGTTTCGGGGATATCTTTTCTGTCATGTAAGCCACGATATAGGGTTGTGAAATAGTTTGCCCATGTCCGATGGGTAGTGGGTGGTCGCCGTATGCATCGCGAGACAGATAGCCTTCTGGTAGAAATTTATGGCGCCTTACTTTGCGCATTGCGTTGATGACCTTTTCGTCACGTATTCCATAAGCCTTCAACAGGCTGACCATTGCTTCGCGAGCTTCGTCCATTGCCGCTTCCTCCACCGTAAGTATCTGATCGGCGCAGCTGCCAGGCAAAAGGCTTATTACAGTCAATAGCGCTGCCACCATTATCAGCGGTAATGCCAGTCTGCTTCCTTTCATCAGGTTCCTCCACGACTCTATTTTCTGTATTCTATCAAATCATCTACATCAATGCCAGCACCAAGGGGGGATGCGTGGCATAAAAATTGCGTACATTTCTGTTGCATTTGGTTTGAATATCTGGTATCCTAACCA
>MFYY01000050.1:0-2270 GCA_001787855.1 Candidatus Riflebacteria bacterium GWC2_50_8
ACCAACGAAGCGATAAGCAACATCGACCGTGCACTTGAACTCAAGCCGGACTTTGTCGAAGGGCGCTACACCAGAGCAATTCTGCTGGCTGAAAAGAATTATCTTGAAGAAGCCCTTGATCAGATGCGGCAGGTTCTCAAAGACAGCCCACCCAAAAGCCCCCAGGCAAAAAAGGCAATCAGCACTATAACCCTGTTCATGGATCTTATCGCAAAACGGGACAACCCCGCCGAATTTGCAGCGGCATCAGTTTCCACTAAAGCAATTGATGTTGATCAGTCTGTCAAAGACATGCCCGGGCTTGGCGGAAAGGCTGCCGAAGTGCGCCTTGAGCAGGTATTTGAGCGATTGCGCGAAGTAAAAAGGCTCACCAACGTTCGCAATTACGCAGAGGCAGTTCGCAGACTGCTTTATTTGCGCACACAGTACCCGGACATTGCCGACATTCACGCCATCCTTGGCCACTGTTACATGGAAATGGGCAGAATCAACGATGCTGAACCCTGCTTTGAGCAGGCGGTCGTGCTCAACCCGAAACACGCCGAAGCCTTGAATAATCTGGCTTACGTTCTGGCCAGCAAGGTTGAAAAGCTTGATAAAGCGCTGGATTACGCGACCCGCGCACTGGCCGGAGCGCCACTGCGTGCCGAGTTTCATCACACGATGGGTTGGGTATTGTTTAAGACCGGTGAAGTGGCAAAAGCGATTGTGTCTTTTAACAAAGCGCTGGAGATTAAGCCTGATTACCTGCTGGCACGCTACAATCTGGGCCTGGCCAACTATATCACGCAAAACTTCAACGCTGCTCTCGATGCATTTAACAGCGTTCTCGCGCTTGATCCAGCTCATCACAAGGCCATGCTTTTCAAATCAATCAGCCTGACCCGTACCAACAATGCTGAAGAAGCAATAGCTACCCTGGAAATACTTCGCGGCAAGCTTGACGGCAAATCAGTTCTCGGGAGAGTAGTAACCGACCTGCATGCCCGTCTCAAACTGGCCCACGAACGCAATGACGAACTGCCAGTGCCCAATATCAAGTCACCCGCGCCAATTGAGCGTTTGATGGCCGAAGCAGCCGAATTCAGAGCAAAGGGACTGGTTACCCGCGCCAAAGAAAAGTATCTTGAGTGTCAGCGTCTGGCTCCAGAACGATTTGAGCCCCATTTTGAACTGGGCGAAATGTATGCTGCAGCCGGCCTGAACGTGCCTGCTCTCAGCTCCTGGGAGCGCGCAGAAAAGCTCAATGCCGAGCATTTCCCTCTACAGCTCAATATAGGAAAAATGCATCACAAACTTGGTCGGCACGAAAGAGCCCGCGAATATTTCACCAGAGCGCAGGCTCTGCGTGAAACAGATGCTGAACCCAGATATTATCTCGGCCTTATCTCCTACGAAGAACAGAAGTTCGAGTCAGCCGAAAGCCACGCGCTCGCGGCATTGCGACTCAAACCCAATTTTTACAAGAGCATGGCGCTGCTCGGTATGGCCAGAATGCGGCTTAACCGGCTAAGACCAGCCCGCGACATTTATGAGACCCTGTATGCCAAGGCTCCAGCTGACTCGTCTATTCGCCGGCACGCCCGCAAGAAAATCTGGGAAATCACCAGACAGATGGCTCCAGCTCAGTTCCCATCTGTTGAAGATGCCCTCGAAGTCAAGGATCAGATGGTCAAAAAAGTTAGCGGTGGCGACGGCGCCGGTGAGTTCAAACCCAAACCATCTGATGAAGCTGCCATAGCAGAGTACGGCAAAAACACCATGACAATAGACGATAAGATGTGGGTTTTGAGCCAGCTCGAAAAGTTTGGCAACATTTCTACTCCAACGCCAATTGCCCCATTGCGCCGTGATGTTACCGCCCAGACCATGAGCAACCGTGAAAAACAGTGGATGGTCAAGAAATTGCAGGGTTTCGGATCGCACAGCAATAAGTATGCACTGCCGCCCGAAATGAAGACGCAGAAGTATTCAATAAAAGCTACAGAAAAAGTTACAACACGGCCGACCGACAAGTCTGATGAGCTGACCCGGGCAGCACTGGCCATGGCCGAAAAAGGCTTTATCAGCGAGGCAATCGCCGAATTCGAAAAGGCGCGCAGCATGTCTCCTGAAAATCTTGAGACCCTCTTGAACCTGGGCTTTATTCACACTATCCAGGGCAACTTTAAATCAGCTTTCGAAGCCTATGCTCAGGCCACCGTCAGCCATCCGCGAGAACCACTCGCTCGACTGGGCCTTGGCAACCTCTACTGGCTTGGCGGCCAGGC
>MFYY01000050.1:2310-6762 GCA_001787855.1 Candidatus Riflebacteria bacterium GWC2_50_8
TTTAACCCTGACGCTGAATTCAGCATTCTGCCGAGATCACAGCGCATCTGGCAGAGAATGCTCGAAATCGACCCTGTCGACCCGGATGCTCATTCAAATCTTGGCTTAGTGTATCTGTTCGCAGGTGAACTTAACAAGGCACTGGCTGAATTTCAGGCTGTCACCCAGCTTGAAGAAAATCGCCGCGAACACGAGTTCTATCAGGCACAGGTGCTCGTTCTGCTCTATCTCAACAAAAGCAACCGTAACCATCGAAAAGAAGCCGACCAGATTCTTGCTCGCCTCAGCGAAGGCAGCGAACCATTTCCACACGCAGAGAGGTTAAAAACCTTTGTTCAGAGCCTCTAACAATCGAAGTTGTTGCAAAAGGCAGTATTTAGCCTGCTGTTTACTGCTGGCACTGCTATTGCTGCTCATATCCGGCACGGCCGAAGCATACGATCCTGCCGGCTATGAAATCTATTCAGTCGCAGACTATACGCCGCCGACCGTAACCAGAGACCGAACAGTGTTAAAGCCGTCACCGCGCAACGCGATAAACAGCGACGGCATGGGTGGTTTTTTCGTCGGCAACACGGCTGACCTTTTCGACCCAGAGCAGCTCATTTTGAGTTCGCGCTATAAATATCATCAACTCACTTCGAGCCGTGGCATGGGTCTGCATTCGAGCGAAGAAGGTTCGGTCTCGACCTTTGAGAGCTCATTGACCTGGGTCGGCAAGTGGGCAGAATGGGCTGTCACCGTTCCTCTGCATGACTGGGACCTCAGTGCGCCAAGAACATTTGGCGGCTATGCTGATAGTAACACTGGCATTGGCAACATGCGACTGGGCTGGAAAGCGACTTATCTGCCAGACAAAAGTTACTACCGTTTTGCTTATGGTGCCGTCATGGGCATCACCACAGGTAATCCGGCGAGAATGCTGCCGGCCGGTTCAAAGAACAGCGACGAACTCAAACTGTTCGGCTGTGTAACCACCAGTGAAACCGACCGTGCCACTGCCAATCTTGAACTTGGCACAGTAATCGACTCAGAAAGCGATGACGACAGGTTTATCTATCGTCTGGGCATGAGTTATGAAGCAACCGAACATGTTTCTCTGATCGGTGAGGTGGCTGGCGACGTGCTTGGTGGCGACGATAAAGACACCATGGATCTGGTAATGGGCATCAGAGTTCAGCCGACAACAACCTGGACGCTGGAATTCGTCTATTACAAGAATCTGCGAACCTACCGCGACTATGGCTGGGACGAGCAACTGCAGGCTGGCTACACTCTTCGCTGGTAATCAGCGAATTCTGCCCTTCAGTTCCTGGATCATTTCTCCGGCAACCGCCCATTCACGTGAATTTTCGGGAGCCTTCTGGTATACCTTTTCAAAGCGTGACAGCGCCATTTTGCCGGCCTCCTGGTCGCCTTTTAGCAACAACAGGTCTGTATAGGCATTGGCGCTCTTCATAAGCAGGCGCAGGTCATCAGGCTCGCTTTGCAAACCTGTCTCTAGAACAGCCACAGCATCCTGCACACGGCTTTCACGACTCAGGCGGTCAGCTTCATCGATTATCTGATCAACACTCATACGCTTGAGAACAAAGTCACTTGCTCTTGGCTGCTCAGGTTCGGGAACTTCGCTTGAGCTGGCGTTCTGCACAGCTGCAAGCATGGCGGCACGTTCCTGCTCTTTTGCCGCAGCCTCAGCTTTTTCGGCCTCATGACGGGCAACAATTCTTGTTGCTTCATCAACATAAAGCTGATTGATATCTTTGCCGCGACTACGACTGGATTCAAGATAACTTTGCATGTCAGGAACAGCCAGCTCGAGGTTGCCTGAAATGAAAATCAGCAGTCCCCGGTAAAACTGGCCGTCTTTCATACGGTTCGGTCGCTCTTTGAGATGCTCAAGACCCTTGCGAATAAGCCCATTTTCAGGCTCTGCCAGCAGATCTCGTTCTGTTATAATACAGCTGACATAATATTCAATGGCTTTTTCAAGGTTATCTGAGTCGAGCGCATCCATTGCCTGATTAAAAATGGCAGCAGCTGTACCTTTACGAGTAGTGCGGTATTGCTTGCGCGCCTCTTTTTCTTTCTTGATACGTTCGACAACCTTTTCGGATATCTTTTCGGGCTCTGCTGCCGGAGTAACTGCAGGAACTGGCTTAGCCGCTGCCGGTCTGGCATCAGTTCTGGCCGGAGCATCTGGCGAATAAATGCGAGGCTGACCAGTCTCAGAATCAACCAGGTAGACTTGTGATTCGGCAAGACCGGGAAGAACCGGCACAATTTCATTTGAGCCGGAATCAGTAAGGCTGCGTAGACGCTGAAGAGCCTGAGTGAACGAAGGATTCAGCGACAATGCGCGCCCATAACTCTCGCGCGCTTCCTGCATGCGACCCATGGCTTCGTAACACAGCCCCATGTTATATGGAACCCAGTATGAGTCAGGGTTAATGCGTGCAGCCTGCTGGTAACAGTGAATACTGTCACGAAACTGACCACTCTTGCGGTATAGAATGCCAAGATTGTTGTAGGCATGAAAATTGTTAGGATCAATTCTCAACAGTATAAAGTAGGTCTCAACAGCCTTTACAAAGTTATTGGCAAGGCTGTATTCCATCGCCAGCTGAAGATATGCCTCAACATCGCGTGGGTTCTCAATGATCCGCTGCTGCAGTTTGTATGTTTTGGCCTCAGTTGTTTCTGCTGCCAGTGGTAACAACGAGCACGACAGGAACAAAAAAACAACCGCTAGCAGCAATGCGCCGCCAGTGTACAAACGGAACGTATTAATCAGGGCGAAGTCAGATTCAGCGGGCTTCGACAAGAAATTTGATAGCTGTTTTTTCGTTTCCATCAATCTCAATTTTTGCAAATGCTATCATCGTCAGCAATTCAATTCCTTTGGGGGCTACATAACCTCTGGTCACGGCTATAGATTTTACCGCCTGGTTTACGGCTCCTGCTCCTACCGCAAGCAATTCAACCTGTTTGTCCTGCTCGAGAACAGCAGCTATGGCTCCTGCTACTGACTTGGGATTCGACGATGATGCGACTCTTAGTACTTCCATTTTGAGCCTCTCCTTTAATCTGATATAACCACAACCCCTTCACATTAAAATTATACTAGTAATGAAGTGGAATATGCAAACGCTTTGTAGAACTGGCAACGAAAACATAGACATGTGTTACAAAAAATCACCTTTTCGCGCATAAAAAAACTGCCGAGCACTTCGGCAGTTTTTATGTTTACACTAGTATTACTCGGGCTTGCAGAACAACACACTGGCGTTCTGTCCACCAAACCCAAACGAATTAACAATGCCACCATCAATCTGCTTGTCCTTGGCAACATTGGGTGTGAGATCAAGATCGCTGAGTTCGGGATCGATATTGTCGAGATTTATTGTCGGGTGAATAAAACCGTTCTGTATCTGCAGAACCGTGGCAACCGAACCTACCGCGCCAGCGGCGCCAAGCAGGTGGCCGATCATGGATTTCGTTGCATTGATGGAAACGTTAGCCATTTTGTTGGTGAAAACTCGTCGCACAGCCTTCATTTCTGCCAGATCACCCAATGGCGTGCTGGTGCCGTGTGCATTGACGTAATTTACTCTTTCGATCGGAAAACCGCTGAAGTTGATGGCTTTGGTCATTGCCCTGAATCCGCCTTCACCTTCCGGGTGTGGGGCTGTCAGGTGGTAAGCATCGGCAGTCGCGCCATAACCTCTGATTTCGGCAAGAACTCTGGCACCACGCCGGCGAGCGCTCTCTTCGCTCTCGATTACGAGAACTCCGGCGCCTTCGCCCATGACAAAACCGTCACGGTCTTTGTCGAACGGGCGGGAAGCCTTTCCAGGTGCGTCGTTACGGGTTGACAAAGCTTTCATTTTAGCAAAACCGGCAACCGTAAGCGGGGTAATAGCGGCTTCGGCGCCGCCGCAGACCATGATATCGCACTCATCGTGAACAATCTTCAAAAATGCTTCGCCGATTCCATGCAGGCCAGAAGCGCAAGCCGAGACAATACAATAATTCGGACCGTTAAAACCGTATTCCATGGCGATACAGCCGGCAGCGATGTTGCAGATCATCATAGGAACAAGAAATGGACTGACACGACTCGGACCGCTGGCCAGGCAGGTGTCGTATTCGGTTTCAAAAGTGTGAATGCCACCGATACCAGTCGAAACCGTCACGCCAACCCGGAAAGGGTCATAATTCTTTTCTTTGAGCCCGGCCTGCTCTACGGCCATTGCTGCAGCCGACATGGCGAATTGTGAATAGCGGTCGTGGCGGCGAATCTCTTTTTTGTTCTGCATGTACTGTTCGGGATCGAAATTTTTGATTTCGCCGGCAACCTGCACAGTATGTCTGGAGGCGTCGAAGGCAGTGATCGAACTCACGCCGGCCTTACCTTGTCTGAGGCCTTCTACGAAGTTGTCGGTACCGATG
>MFYY01000050.1:6795-7248 GCA_001787855.1 Candidatus Riflebacteria bacterium GWC2_50_8
AATACGCGCTTCATCTATACGGTCCTCCTGATTACTGTAAAAAAGTATTCTGATAATTATAAAAGGGTTGTACCAGTGTTTCCAATCCCGGGTCAATCAAAAATTCACCAGGAGACCGAAATTCTGCAACAACCCCTTGGTCAGTCACGATAGTCAAGCCCTGAGAAAAACCTGGCAAAAATGTCCTTTACCGAAAGAATTTCTTCAATGCGATAGACATTTTCACCGGCAAAAACCAGACCCTTATCCAGATTGCCGACACGAGCCTCTATCAGAGCCTGAATGATGCAGAAACGTCGCGAACATTTTTTCAGACAACCGTCACATGATTGCGGCTTCATCTCACCACGGGCAGCCTTTTCACTGAACGACGTCGGAAGCGCATTGCCCCAGAGGCCGACCGGGCTCATGATGCGGAAGACATCGCCCTTTTTGGCGTTCAGATAAACATCA
>MFYY01000050.1:7291-12916 GCA_001787855.1 Candidatus Riflebacteria bacterium GWC2_50_8
GCCTTCGTGGTAGTGAATGCTTCAACAATGTCTTGCTGATCGATAATGCCTCCGGCAAGTAAAACCGGAATCTTCACTGCAGCCCTGACTTCTGGGAAAATGTCTCTGGCCAGACGGTCAGTACCGAGATGACCGCCGGCTTCGCAGCCTTCGACCACCACAGCAGATGCACCGAGCTTTTCCGAAAGAGCAGCCACACGGTCGCTTGAAACGATCGGAACAACTGGAATTCCATAGTCGCGCCCAATATCAAAGATATCACGCGAGAATCCAGCTCCAGCAATAAGGGCGTCAATGCCTGCCTTGGCAGCGGTTTCCATGACTGCACGGAATCCGGATGCCGCGACCATGGTATTTATTCCGACGATGCCGCCATTGGCGATACTTCTGGCAATTGCAATTTCGTTGCGTACCTCATCAAGTTCCATGCCGGAGCCAGCAATTAGACCGATGCCGCCTTCACGGGCAACAGCACCAGCCAGCTTGCCGGTAGAAACTCTGATGGCCATTCCACCCTGCATTAGAGGGTATCTTGGCTGTAATTTACCTATTTTTAGGCGTGGCAGTATTTTCACCTGAAGTCTCCAACGCGGACAAAGACCTGTCTGGTAAAACCAAACAGGTTTCAGCAGAGAATATTAGGCGCCTTTTTTAGCGGAAATATAGTCTACAGCGTCTTTTACTGTTCTAAGCTTTTCAGCATCTTCGTCGGGGATTTCGATTTCGAAGTGTTCTTCGAGATCCATTACCAGTTCAACAGTATCGAGACTGTCAGCGCCGAGGTCTTCAATAAAGCTTGCTTCGAGAACGACCTGTTTTTCATCGACCTGAAGCTTGTCTACTACGATTCGTTTGATTTCTTCAAAATAGTTACTCATGTGAAAAATTCCTCCTGAGAATTTGCGGACGGGTTAGGACATCACCATGCCGCCATCAACGGTCAGCACTTGTCCTGTAATGTACGACGCCTTGTCTGAGGCGAGAAAAACCACGGCGTTAGCTACGTCGCGGGGATTTCCAAAACTGTTCATCGGAATCTGAGCCAGCATCTGTTCTTTAACCTTTTCAGCCAGAACTGCAGTCATTTCTGAATTGATAAAGCCTGGAGCAATCGCATTTGCTCTGATACCCTTGCGACCAAATTCCTTGGCAAAACTTTTGGTAAAGCCAATCAGGCCTGCCTTGCTTGCCGCATAATTGGCCTGCCCGGCGTTGCCCATAAGTCCGATAACTGATGAAATATTGATGATTGCGCCCTGCTTCTGCTTTAGCATGGTGCGCACAACGGCCTTGGACATTAAAAACGCGCCCTTGAGATTGATTTTGAGCACCAGATCCCAGGCAGCTTCGTCCATGCGCATGATCAGACCATCGCGGGTGATGCCGGCGTTGTTTACCAGCACATCGATACGACCGAAAGCTTCGACAGCGGCATTGGAAAGCTTTTCAGCATCTTCGCCTTTCGAAACATCTGCGATGCAGGTAGCGACCGGCATTCCGGCGGCCAAAAGATCATTTTTAGCAGTTTCAAGACCAGCTTCGTTAATATCCGAAAGCATGATACGATAGCCGTTTTCACCAAGAACGCGAGCTATTTCAAGACCGATACCACGGGCCGAACCTGTAACTATAGCTACGGGCATTTCGTTTGCGTTGATTACTGAACTGTTCATGCCTACCTCGTGTTTGCGAAATTAGTTGCTTTCAAATAAAGGGTCTTGGTTAATACTGCTTTTAAAAGCTTTTGTCAAGCTCGAAGTTCAGTTGCTGATTGTCATGCAGAAGCGCTACAAGACTGTCTGGGTCTGATGCAAACTGTGTTGGCACAGTAGCCGCAATTTTTTTGTTCAACCCGGCAAGAACCTTGCCGGGGCCAACCTCAACAAACTCGCTCACACCATGTTTAATCATGTTTAACACGGTGTCTTCATAACGAACAGAGCCGGTAATCTGCTGAAGCAGCTTATTTTTAAGCTCGGCGGCCGATGTTGTTGGCATAGCGTCTACATTGCAATAGACCGGAACTCTGGCATCAGCAAAGGGAACCTTTTCGATAGCATGTGCCAGTTCATCGCGCGCGCTTTGCATCATGGGCGAGTGGAACGGGCCAGAAACCTCAAGCGGAGTGACCTTGCGGGCGCCAGCCTTAACAGCCAGTTCGCCAGCTTTTTTGACCGCAGCGGCTACACCAGAAATGACAACCTGGCCGGGGCAGTTAAAATTTGCAACTACACATATGCCTTCGCTGGAAGCTTCCTGGCAGACGCGCTCTACTTCGGCGCGATCAAGCATCAATATGGCACTCATGGCACCGTTTCCAGCCGGGCAGGCTTTTTCCATGGCTCGTGCCCTGATGTCTACCAGCCCGATAAGATCTTCAAAAGAAGCGACGCCGGCAGCAAGAAGAGCGTTGTATTCACCGAGACTGTGACCAGCCGTCATGGCATATGCATAGCCATTGAGGCGCAGCCATTCAGTCATCATCGCCGAAGCCAGAAAAATGGCGGGCTGCGTGTTGGCTGTTTTTTTAAGCTCTTCCTCAGGACCATTACAGCATATCTGAAAAATTGGGCGTTCGAGAAGAGCTTCTGTTTTTTCGGCCATGGCTCTGGCCATGCCAACTTTCTGCGAACCCTGTCCCGGAAAAATAAGTGCTCTCATAGTCACTTCGCTCCAGCTTTAATTAGTTCTTACCGGTCTGAATCGTTCGAGGCGCTCAAACACCTTGAAATATTGGATATTTTATTCCCAAAAGCTTGGTTATTCTGGTTTCTATCATTGCTGCTGATGATCTCCCTTGAAATAATTAGCAGTTTATACCTGTGACCAGGTTTCAGCCTACCTGGTCACGAGGCATGTCGTCAGCAGATATGCCCTCTTTTTCGACCTGACTGTGAATAAAATCGACGACCCCGGTAGAAGCATAACTTCTCGCCAGCATAAGGGCGTTGGCAATTACCGCAGCCTTTGATTTGCCATGACAGACTACAGAAACGCCGTTGATACCTAGAAGCGGTGCTGCGCTGTATTCTGGAGCGTCGGGGCTGAATTTTTTCAGGCCGCCTTTGAGCTGCATAAGCTGTTCGGGAGCAATGGAGGCACCTTTAGCTGCCTTAAAAAGCAGACCTTGAATGAGCTCAGAAAGGCTTTCACTCGCCTTCAACAGCACATTACCGACAAAGCCATCGCATACAACAACGTGCGCCCGACCATGGTAAAGATGGTCGGCTTCGATGTTTCCGATAAAATTGAGAGAGCTCTCCTTGAGAGAGTCATAAACCGCTTTAGTAAGCTCATTGCCCTTAGAAGCTTCTTCGCCGATGCTTAAAACACCGATCTTCGGTTTCTTAATGCCACAAACACGTTCATAATAAGCTGAACCCATCTGGGCAAACTGAAACAGATGATTGGCACGACAATCGACATTGGCCCCTACGTCAAGCAACAATACGCCGTGATCTTCAATTGATGGTAACATGACAGCAATAGCAGGTCGCTCTACCCCGGGAATCCTTCCTATTTCGAGAAAGGAAGCAGCCATCTGAGCACCAGTGCTGCCAGCTGACAACAGGGCGTCGGCCTTACCTTCGCGTACAAGACGAGCCGCCACCGCGATAGATGCATTTTTCTTCTTGCGAAGAGCCTGCATTGGAGCTTCTCCCATCTCTACGAAATCTGGTGTATCATAGATTTCACAGCCTTCGGGAAGCTCGGGCATTATCTCGCGTATGGCGGACTCTCTTCCGACCAATATCAGCTCGGCGTCACCGCCGTTCTCCAGATACGATCGTGCTCCTGATACCAGTTCCTGCGGGGCGAAGTCTCCGCCCATAACATCAACGGCGATTTTCATTCGCTATTTTTCCGGTATCAATCTTTTTCGACGTCGAGAACCTTAACTTTTTTGCCATAGTAGCCACAAGCCGGGCATACATGATGAGGACGTTTGCTTTCGAAGCACTGTGCGCACTTGGCAAGAGCAACCGGAGCTGCTTTGTAATGCGTTCTTCTTTTGCGGCCTCTGAGTTTTGAAATTCTATTTTTTGGACAGGCACCCATGATGACTTCCTCCGGGATTGAAATAAGTTCGCTGAGTATAGCAGATCTACCCGTCTGAGTCAACATCTATAAACAACTCAACCAGACTCGTTGTACACCTTTCGTCATAACCAGAAGGTTTTGTTTACAGCGGGCGGGAAGCTGGCAAACCAGCCTTGCGTGGATAAGCAGCCGGCGCAGACCGGCGCTTGACAATTCTCACAAAATTGCGCTCATAAGGAACCTCTGGCGGAAGAATCTGCATAAGCTCAAGGTCGCTACCGGCAACGCCAAATACAGAAAGGGCGTTAGCAGCTTCAGCCAGCTCCTCCTGCGCCTTCGGACCTTTATAATAAAAAGCCTGGCCGCCATTTTTGATCAGCGGCAGCGTATATTCAATCAGAATGCGAACTGCCGACAGGGCCCGGCACACCACCAGATCAGAGCGCTCCCTGAACGCCGGGTCGCGACCCAGATCTTCGATACGCGCATGGCGAGTCTTCACATTTTTTATGCCGGCTTTTTCGGCTATTCTCGCAACAAATTCTACTGATTTCTGCCGCGAATCGACAGCAATAAAACTGCTCTGCGGGAGCGCCACCGCCAGCGGCAGACAAGGAAAACCGCCACCGGTACCAAGATCAAGTATGTTTTTCGACTTCCAGGTATCTGGAGCCAGTGCGAGCGCAATCAGACTGTCGAGAAAATGTTTCACTGCCACTTCTTCTGGTTCAGAAATTTTTGACACGCTTAAATACAAAGGATCCTGAAGCATAAGATCAGCCAGCAACTGCATTTGTTCAAGCTGCTGTCTATTTAGCGGAAGATTGAGCTTCTCGACATATGGTTCGATAATTTTGATCAGATAGTTGTCACTCATTTGCTGTCACACTCTCTATCACGCTGCTGACGGCGCAGCTTCAACAAAATCAGGGTCAGATCAGAAGCCCGGACTCCTGGAATAGCTGCCAGAGACTCTACTGTCGCCGGCCTGACCGCCAGAATCTTCATCCTTGCTTCTTTGCTAAGCGCATCTGGCAGTTCAGAAAAGAAATTTTCTTCGATCTTGATTGCGCGCATCGTGCCTTTAAGCTCAAATTCCTTGTGTTGCTGCGCAAAATATCCGGCATATTTGATGCGGGCCTCTATTTCAAGAACAGCCAGACGATCAAGCTCTGAAATCTCAGAAAACAGCCCCTTAAACATGGCCAGATCGGCATCAGGATGACGCAACAACTGCGCCAGACTCACACTTCCCGCCGGGATCGGCAAAGCATAATCCGGCAGCAGGTTTTTATAGCCAGAAGCGGTCGCTGTAAAATTTTCAATTTTGTCCTGCAGCTCAGCAATCAATTTTTGTCGCCGGGTTATGGCATCATACTTCTGTTGAGAAACCACCGCGTGCCGAAAACCAGTCTCTGAAAGGCGATCTTCGGCATTGGTCATGCGCAGATTAAGCCGGAAAGGAGACCGCGAAGTAAACACCCGATATGGCTCAGTGATGCCAAGTGTGGTTATCTCCTGTACCATCAGCCCGAGATAAGAATCATTAGCATCAAGAACCAGCGGCGACTGGTTACGCACGGC
>MFYY01000050.1:12949-14965 GCA_001787855.1 Candidatus Riflebacteria bacterium GWC2_50_8
GGCAGCAGCTTCTTCGTAACCGGAAGTGCCATTGATCTGCCCGGCAAGAAACAGGTTCTTAATCGACTTCGACATAAGGGTCGGGTAAAGATCGATCGGATCGACAATATCGTATTCGATTCCGTAACCAGGCCTGGTAATGCGAGCATTCTCAAGGCCCGGAAGAGTCTTAACATAGAGATCCTGCACTTCTTCAGGCAGGCTGGTCGAAAGCCCCTGCAGGTAATATTCACTCGAATACGCGCCTTCCGGTTCAAGAAAAACCTTGTGAGAATCCTTGTCAGGAAACTTGTTCAGCTTGTCCTCGATTGAAGGACAATAACGAGCCCCGGTACCGGTTATACGACCTGATATCAACGCCGACCGCCCAAAATTCTCTTTGATCACCCGATGGGTTTCTTCGGTAGTGCGTGTTATAAAGCAGGGGCGGCATGGCAGCTGCTGTTCAGACGACGACCACAACGAGAAAGGCGGCGTCTCGTCATCCTGATCCTGGCGTTCAAGATTTGAAAAATCTATTGTCGCCGCGTCAACGCGTGGTGGCGTGCCGGTTTTAAAGCGCATTATCGGCAGTCCGACATCAACCAGAGCCTGTCCGAGTTCGGCGGCCGGCGGTTCTCCGGCTCTGCCGGCGGCAAAGCGAACCTCACCGATATGAATAAGGCCGCGCAAAAAAGTGCCGGGCGTCAAAATCACCGCATCTGCCCGCCAGGTTTCGCCTGCTATGGTTTTAACCCCGGCAAGCCGGTCGTTTTCAAAGTGCAGTTCAGAAACCATGGCTTGCAGAATAGCCAGATCGGGCTGCATCATTACCGCCTGCAACATGCGACAGCTGTATGCTTCCTTGTCAGACTGAAAGCGGTTGGCCTGCACTGCTATGCCTTTGCGGGTATTGAGTCGGCGCCTCTGAATACTGGTTTCGTCTGCTGCGATAGACATTTCACCGCCAAGCGCATCTATCTCACGAACCAGTTGGCCTTTTCCCTGACCGCCAATAGAGGGGTTACAGGGCATGGCAGCTACGGTATCAAGATTGATGGTGAGAAGCAGCGTAGCAACGCCGGCGCGGGCACAGGCAAGAGCGGCTTCGCACCCGGCATGCCCGGCACCAACCACGATAACCTGAAAATCTTGTCTGGCAGTCACTTCAGCATGACCAGAGCCTTTTCAGCCAGAGAGCGAACGGTTTCGTTGTGGTCTGAGGTCAGCTTTTCCAGATGCGCTTTCGCATCCGGGGTCTTCTTTCGCGATAAAATTTTAACAGCATTGATTCTTATGCTCTCGTCTGCCATAGTAACAGCCTTGTTGAGCAGAAGCATCTGATCTTCGCCAAGAATAAAAGCGATATCTCGTGAGCCGGCCCGCTGTTCATCAACATTATCGGAGCACAGCTTCACATAGAGATCTGCCGCGCGCGACTTAGCAAAATTAGGCATGCCAGGCAGGGAAGGACGCGGTGGTGGCGCGGGCGGAAGCTCGGGCAGAGCGGTTTCTTTGGCCGGCGGCACCGCAATTGGTTTGTCTGGCCATGCCGGCTGAACTGGCGCGGCGGGTGGAATCGGAGTCATGGGCGGTTTTGGCGCGACAGGCTGCCGCGGCGGAGCTGGCGGAATTGGCTCAGAAATCGGCGCTGGCGCTGCATAAGGTGGCGGGGCATCAACTGGCCGCGAGAACACATTTTGAGGTGGTGGCAAAGGTTGCGTTGCCGGCGGCGGAGCCAGTGGTTCTTCTGCTACTTGCGGCAATGATGGCATTATCGGTGCCTGTGGAGCAACTGGCATTATCGGAGCGGCAAAAGGATTTTTTGGCGCAGATTGCGGCAAGGGTTGATGGCTGACAGCGGGCTGTGCAGCAGTTCCAGGCGATGGCGCGGCACCAAATGTCGCGTTCGGAGTATACCGAATGTCTTCGCGGATCGGAGTATTCTTGAGTTTCTCGAACAAAGAATTTGAAACCTGCGCAACAACAGGGTCTGGATCGCCACAGGCGGCCTTGAGCACTTGGCGTGCCGTGTTG
>MFYY01000050.1:14977-17531 GCA_001787855.1 Candidatus Riflebacteria bacterium GWC2_50_8
CAGCAAAGTAAGTGACGGCTGGTCACCAATTTCGCCGAGGGCAAATATTACGCTGTCACGCAACCATACTTCTGAAGATACCAGCATATTGCGCAATGTCATAAATGCCTGCTGATAACCATTTTTAACCAGGTATTTGGCAGCGTTGACCTTTACACGATTCTCTGGATCCTGCAGTAATTCAACAATCTTCTGCTCACAGCCAGGAATATTCTGTTCTTCAATAACTTCAACGGTATTAGCCCTGACACGCGCGTCCTGATCCTGAAGACAAGTGATAAGCGTTGCCACTCCATAGCTTCCGCTGCTGCGCGCATAGACTTTTACCAGGCCAGATTTAACGATAACATCCTTCTCCTTGAGAAGGATCTGCTCAAGAGTAGGTACGTGCAGGGGGCGGTCGCTCTCCATGATAATTTTCAGCATAAGAAAGCGCCGCTGTGAAGAAAACTGGTCTTCACCAAGCATCTTCATAACTTCCGAAGAAAAACGCGAGTCCTTAAGATTAAGCATGGCTTGCAGAGCGGTTAACGCAACTTCCTCTATGCCGCTCCTCGCCATGGTCAGCAACTGGGTTGCATGACCCGAGGGCTTGTTTCCTGCCAGATCCTGAATGTGAGAAAGCATGTCGGGAATATTGGTAATTTTTGCAAGATTAGGTAAAGACGGATCTGGCGGGTCGTCAACAAATGTATACTGCTCCGATTCTGCCACAGGTGGAAGTGGCGGCGGCGCGGGTGGAGCGGGTGGAGCAGAAAAAACAGGGGCAGGCGTCGCCTCCGGAACAACTGGAGCTACTGGCTGGGAAACCGGTCGAGCAGCAGAGAGCGGAGGAAGTGTCGGCGGCGGCAAAACAGCCGGTTCATCTTCAAGCACCGGCAACCCGGTTTCTACAGGCAATTCAGGCCATTCAGAACGTGCTGCTGGGAAAGGCTCCGCAATTAGCGGTGGTTCCTGGGGCGCTTCATCAGACAGGGGAAATGAAAATCCGGTCGAAGCAGACTCATCAATACCTTCTGATGACGTGTCAGATTGATGACTTAGCTGAGCGATGGTTTTTCTTGCGAGGTCAGCCACTTCAGGTTCAGGGTCGTTTGCTACTACCTGCAGATGACCGATTTTTTCCTGCTCAGACATGGTTGGAAACTGCGCCAACTGCTCAATCGATTTCATCCTGACTTCGGATGAGATCGACCGCAGATTTTGTATTATCAGTTCCTGCCTTTTCTTATTAATCAATTTGACACCTCTGGTTCGCCGACCACCTCACCTGAATCTTGCTGAAGCACTGTTAACAGAATAGCAAGTTCAGAGCGAGAAAGGCAATTTTTTCTTACCAGCTGATTCAGATCATCGAATTTATCAGAAGTCAGCAGGGCAATTATATTGGGAGCAAGAACCTTAAGACGCTGGTCAACAGACGAAAGCGGCAACCTTATACTCTCAAGAAATCTGGTCTGCACAATCTTTTCTGATTCTCGCTCAAAGTAGCCACGATATTTTATTTCGGTCTCCAGACTATAAATTTCGTCAGCGGCCTGAAGCCACTCGTCGGACTCTTCTGGAAGCAGTTTTTTTACGTCCTGATAGGCAATACCAGGCCTCTGAAGTATCTCGCTGCCGGAAACACGTTTTTTAAGATCACCAGTTCCCGACTTTACAAGTTTTTCTCTCATCTCACCACTTGGAAAAAGATTCATGCCCGCAAGACGTTCAATCTCATTCTCAATGCGCATTTTCCAGTCATTTATCATTTTGAATCTCTTCTCATCAACAAGCCCGATGCGGAAACCGTCTCCGGTCAGGCGACGCTCAGCCGAATCATCGCGCAGCGTCAGCCTGAATTCTGCATGCCCCGGAGTAATTCGATAAGGCTCCGGCTTATGCCAGATCGAAAGATCATCGACCAGAACGCCAAGATAACTACTCGTGCGCGATGGCCAGTATGTCGGTCGTCCCTTAAGTGACAGAGCAGCATTTATTCCGGCAATCAGTCCCTGCGCTGCCGCCTCTTCATAGCCGGATGTGCCGTTGATCTGACCGGCAGTGTAAAGCCCTTTCAAAGCCCGGCTTTCCATGGTCTTGCGAATTAGACCGGGGGCCAGCGCATCATATTCAATTGCATACCCATAGCGCATTATTACTGCATTTTCGAGCCCTGATACGCTGCCAATGATCTCCTGCTGCGCTGCAGGTGGCATAGCGGTGGTAAGTCCCTGAAGATATAGTTCTTCTGACTGCCAGCCTTCGGGTTCGACAAAAATCTGATGTTTGACCTGATCGGGAAATCGCATGATCTTGCGATCTATAGAGGGACAATGTTTCGGTCCGACGTTGGTAATGTTTTCGAGTTTGAGGGGACTCTCACTGAGATTTCTGCGCACCGCAGAGACTGACTCTTCGTCAGTAAAAGCGAGAAAACACGAAATCTGCTGTTCATAACAGCGCATACGGTTTTCCCATAAAAATCCACCAGAGTCAGGGTCTCCAGGCAGTTCACTGAGTTTTGAAAAATCAACTGAACTTTTCAGAATACGTGGCGGCGTGGCAGTCT
>MFYY01000050.1:17566-17759 GCA_001787855.1 Candidatus Riflebacteria bacterium GWC2_50_8
CCACCAGGCCATGTCGCGCGCCCAAGAATTATGCGACTGTTAAGATAAGTACCAGAAGTCACAATAAGTTTTTCACAGTCAAAGCGCAGACCGGTCTCGATCACCACCCCGGCAATACGGTTCTCTCTGGCGACAATTTCGGTAACCTGCCCCTGACGAACCGTGAGATTGCTGGTATTGAAAAGCGTCCGGG
>MFYY01000050.1:17766-18926 GCA_001787855.1 Candidatus Riflebacteria bacterium GWC2_50_8
CTGGCGATAGAGATATTTGTCGGCCTGAGCCCTTCGTGAGCGCACCGCCGGCCCCTTGGAGGTGTTAAGCCATTTCATCTGCACGCAGGTCTCATCGATACAGGCCGCCATTTCGCCGCCAAGAGCGCCGATTTCTCTGACCAGATGACCTTTGCCCGGCCCGCCAATACTTGGATTACATGGCATCAGCGCAATAGTTGAAATATTCATGGTAAGCAGCAGGGTGTCAATGCCGAGGCGCGCGCTGGCAAGAGCGGCTTCACAACCGGCATGCCCGCCACCGACGACGATAACCGAATATTTTTCGATATTAGTCATTTATTTACCGATACAGAAGCGCTCAAAAATCAGATCGAGCGTGTTCACATCTACTGTTTCGCCGTTTACACGGCCAAGTTCACGAACAACCTCTTCAAGATCTATGGCCAGCATATCCTGATACATATGCCCGACGCCTGAGCAGGCTCTTTCAAGAGCAGAGAGAGCTTTTTCAAGAGCAACAGACTGCTGGGCACCCAGCAAAACAAGTTCTTCGTAATCGGCGAGACCACTCTTCTCTATCATCTCGCTTAAAGCCGCGACCAGACAATCAAGTCCGGCCCCTTTGACAGCTGACACAGTGAGCGCCTTGTGACCGGTAAAAAAATTTTCAGAAAGCTGCTGCGGCAAGTCATTCTTATTGCGTAAAATTACAAACGGTTTGCCGGCACGAGCAAGTTCAGCCAGAACCAGCTGGTCATCTGCATCGGCATGACTGGAACCATCGAACACCCCGATCAGAGCGAAAGCCTCATCAACAGCGCGGCGGGTCCGTTCGATACCTATCTCTTCGATACGGTCGCCCGGCTTACGCAGCCCGGCGGTATCAATGAGCTTTATTGCATAGTTGCCGATCATCAGGCTTTCTTCGAGTGTGTCACGGGTCGTACCGGCGATTTCAGTTACGATGGCACGTTCGCGACCCAGCATATAGTTCATGATACTTGACTTGCCAGAATTCGGGCGACCAAGCAGTGCGACCTTCAAGCCGCCGGCTACCATGCTGCCGTTTCGCGCATTATCAGCAAAAATCTGCAATTCAGCCCTGATCTTTTTAAGCTCGTTGGCGAGAATATGCTCATCAATAGCCTCTATTGCGTCTTCTGGAAAATTGAGACTGG
>MFYY01000051.1:0-2840 GCA_001787855.1 Candidatus Riflebacteria bacterium GWC2_50_8
TTCAGGAGTTGCACGGTTTTCGGGATCTGATCGGCCGCGCATGGCAAGCTCTTCACCGTAATAGAGCATCGGTATACCGGGCAAAGTGAACTGCAGTCGGCGGGCTGCCCGCAAAAACGCGGTTGCCCGGCCCCATTCACTGTGAATCCTCGGGATATCATGCGACGACAGCATCTGAAACTGCCGGTGCGCACCAGCTGAATAGGCAATCTGCATGTTGGCCAGGCACTGCCTGGTCGTTATGCTGCCAGATTTGAGGGCTTTGAGCGAGTCGGTAAAAAAATAACTTTGTGTAGCATCGAGAACGCGGAGCCAGGGCACCGAATAGGTGCAAAGCTCGCCAATAATCGCGGCCTGCGGGTAACGCGGCCTGATACTTTCTACTATTTTATCGCATGTTTCATGGGTCAGGTCATTGGCACAATCGAGCCTGATACCGTCAAAGCCCTTGTCAAGCCAGAAAGCAAGAACATTGTCTTTGCCAAGAAAAAGCATCTGCTGCAGTTCGGGGTTGTTAAGCTGTAGTTCCGGTAATGTATGATAACCCCACCAGCATTGGTAATTGCCTTCCTTGTCGAATTTGAACCAGCTGCGTTCTTTGCTTTCTGGATCTTTGAGCGCCTTCTGAAACCATGGGTGCTCGACAGAAACATGATTGAGCGCAATATCAAAAACCAGCTTCAGCCCACGCTTATGAGCCTCACTCACTAATTTCTCGAGATCTTTCCAGTCGCCGAGCAGCGGATCAAGTGCACAGAAATCAACAGCGTCGTAGCGATGGTAAGAAGGTGCCTGATTGATCGGCGTCAGCAGAATAGCGTTCGCGCCGAGCCCGGCAATATGATCAAGCTGCGCACAGACTCCCGGAAGGTTGCCGCCGTAGAACTCTGTACCACCGCGTCCGCTGCTGCCAGGTCGAGCATCCCATTTCATCAACTCTGGACCGGCACCTTTGGATCCGACAGTTTTTCTGGCAAAGCGGTCAGGCATGATCTGGTAAAAAATCGCCTCGTTAAGCCACTGCGGAGTATCTTTTCGGTAATGCGTCATGATTATCACCTTCAAATAAAATCGCGCCAGCCTTTTCAGCCAGCGCGATTATCAGCGACAATCAGTGCACTTGTCAAGTCAGAGCTCTAAAAAGGCAGCCCGTACTGAAGTGCGTCCCTGATAGCAAGTGCAGACGTTGTATATTCCTCGTTGTTTCGACTGGCCACAAATTTATCGGCACGGCCCTGTGCGTCCCTTTTCTGTTCTGCGGTTAAAGTGACTTCCAGAATCTTGACGACTCGTTCAACATTCGCTTTCAAATCCTCATCCTGAGGTTCATCAGCTTTGCTGGCCAGCAGATACCATTTATAAGCTTCAACTCGGTCTTCTTTTACGCCCTTTCCTAGAGCATAAGCCACCGCCAGCGAATACTGGGCATCGAGCAAACCCTGTTGAGCGGCTACTTCATACCATTTAAAAGAACCACCCTGGTCTTTGCTGTATTCTTTCTGAGTATCGATTATGTGCGCCAACATGACAGCAGATCCGGCATGCTTCTGCAGGGCGGCTTTCTCAAACCATTCTGCAGCCATGTTTACGTCACGCTTGCAGAAATCACCTTGAAAAAAGTAGTAACCGGTGGCATGCTGGCCCGGGGCATACCCCTTTTCGGCACTCTTTATAAAGCAGGCAAAAGCTTCCTTCTCATTCTTTGTTACGAAATCTTCACGTGAATAAATGAGCCCCAGTGCATAAAATGCGGCACCTTCGTCACGATCTCCGAGCTCTATAAGCTCTTCAATGACAGCTTCAGGCTTCTCGTCAAGGTCAAAAAGAGCCAGCTCAAGCAGTTCCAGCTGAGCAGGCTTTGAAAGCGCAGTTTCGGTCTGCGCGCTGCCCGGCATGGCGGCAAACAACAAAGCGACAAACATCACCACAGTTATAAAGGCTTCTCTGGAAATCTTGTACATCTGTATCTCCCTGTTATCTGATAGAAATGAATTTCTTTCGGTTCTGTAGCATGTTACCAGAATTGCTGATGGATGCAAACATTAGCAGCTTCAATTGCCTGAAACCGCGCTGAACACATGACTGACTGCATGGCTTTCGTGCCAGAAGGAGCGCACAGACAGCTCTTTGTAGATCTGGCAGGTGGGAAAGCGCAAATTGGCTGACAGTCAATGCAGCTGCAGCGTTAACCGGCTGCGCTCATTTTTTGCTCACGAGGTCGCAGAATTTTTCTAAAAAACCCAGCTTCCCGTTCAAGCGAATCAACCAGGTTTTCCCTCTGCCGAAAGCCATGTCCCTCGCCTTCATATTCGTGATACTCGTGCAGAATTTTTTTACGGTCAAGAATCAGTGCCATTTCGCGTGAATTTTCCGGCGGCACAACCTTGTCTTCTGAGCCCTGGAAAATGATCATAGGGCTTTTAAGATTGTCGAGATGACTGATTGGTGAGCGTTCTTCGAAAACCTTGCGGTGCGTCGTCATCGGGCCGCCAAGAAGGCCTTCAAGGTAGCGCGATTCAAATTTGTGCGTGAGATTCTGCAGAGTTACCAGATTTCCGATGCCAAAATGGCTGGCGCCGGCCGCGAACATATCGGGAAAATACGTAAGCAGACGCTGCACTGTATAGCCGCCGGCACTGCCACCTGAAACCACGGCATGATCACCGATCAAGCCCTGCTGATGCAGATATTTGAGACCGTCGCGCACATCATTAATCTCAAGCACGCCCCACTGGCCGAGCAGCGCGTCGCGGTAGGCACGCCCAAAACCGGTAGAGCCTCGATAATTGACGTCAAAAATCGCGTAACCCTGCGATGTCCAGAATGTGTTTTCGCGCGAG
>MFYY01000051.1:2849-7222 GCA_001787855.1 Candidatus Riflebacteria bacterium GWC2_50_8
CGGGTCATGCCGGTCGGACCGCCATGCACCAGCACGCGCACCGGCGGCAGCTCGTCTTTCGGCGCCTGATATCGCCGGTTTTTTGGCGGATAATAATAGCCGTAACAAATCCCGCCATCCTCGGTCGGGAAAGAAACCAGCTGTGCACGGCTGACGTCGTCGGAGTGCAGATCGGCTTCTGCCGCCTGACGCACGACCTCGACCCTGCCCTGCGGATTTATAATGGCAACCTGTGATGGGCTGTCAGAAGGAGTCCCGATGGTCGCAATACTGTCGCCAAGCAGAACGGGTTTCGACATTACGGCGAACCCGGTTTCAACAGGAGAAAGGCTGCCGGTGGCAACATCGATCCAGGCCAGTCCTGGCACGCCTTTATCGAAAACTATGCTGATAGTCTGGTTGGCATCCTGCGTCAACAGCGAAATTTCGCAAATTTCAGAAGTTAACTGGCGCATAGCGCCATTGCGCCATTCATAAAGGTTAAAATAATTCTCGGGAAGATCAGGCGCAGAGCCCTTGACATCCATGACGAAGCGCAGATCGCCAGCGGGGCTGAAGACAAAATCATTTATGGCAACGCTGTTCGAACCAGCGACAGTCTGTATTGCAGCGTTTTCGATCTGCCCGTCTGAGAATGGTGCAGTCTTTAAAAATGTTGAATCCCAGGGCATGAACGGGTGGTTCCATTCGAGCCAGGCCAGGCTTCTGCCATCAGGAGAAAAGGTCGGCGATTTATAAAAATCAGCTCCACTGGCCAGAATGCGCGGTTCCTGAGTCTCTTCACAATCAAGGTCGATAACACAAACGGCGTTCGTTGGTTCTGCGCTGTTGTTTTCGATTTCGTAGGCGGCCACCAGCCAGCGCCCATCCGGAGAAAATTCAGGCTGCATGAACTTCATCAGGCGGCCGTCGGCGCTGTGTTCTGGCGTCAGCGGCCGCGGCCCGGAAGTTTCGTTAAGTGGCATTACATATAGCCGCTGATCGACAAAATTGCAGAAAACAATGCGGCCATGCCCGGCCACATAGGGTTTGCCGCCATATTCCATAACCCGCGATCGCGCCGAAAATGGCGGTGGCAGCAACTCGCGCACAACGCCGGCCGGCGTTCGCATCATCAGCACACAGCGGCCCTTTTCCTCAGGTCGCAGCTCGACCCAGTAGAGGCTGCCCCTGCCATCGGTCGACAGAAACATGAAATTGACACTGGCGCGAAAAACATCTTCAGCGCTGATTGCTGGTTCCCATTGGTTATAAGGAGCTATTATCCTGTCTTGCGGCATTATCAGCCTCCGTTGCAAGTCAGTTGCCGACAGCAACTGTTTTCACGCCATGCGGCGCAATACTAACTGTTTACCACAAGCCCGTCGGCATGGCAAAGCATATATCACTGCGGCAGAAAGTTACGCAAAAAAAAAAAAAATCAGCAGGCGTTATACAACCGGATCAGGATCTGGTTCGGCTTCAAACGGGCATTTCGGATCATGGTTCAAAGACGTGGCACTGACATTATGCCAGTTCTGACATTTGGCAACAAATCCTCCACACGAAGATAGCTCGCCCTCTCTACAACCGGGTATGTCACAAATGTATCATATGAATCACAGCCCGAGGCAAAATAAAACAGAAGCATGAGACACGATAAGGCAGACGTTTGACAATATCGCACGAAATGCTTATTCTCCAAATGAGGCTTAGACTAAAAAATATTTAACTTAGGTCAATATAGGGGATCACATGCACTTCAAAGACAGCTTGTATCACGAAGTTTTTTACAATTCTCCCGACGCAATCTGTGTTATCGAGGAACCCTCCAGTAGAATCATCATGGCAAACAATGCTTTTGCTCATTTTTTTGGAATGGAGCAGAATAAAATTGTCGGAAAGAACTTCACTGAGTTCGCCAGCGAGATGGGTTTTCCCTGCGAAGAACTAGCTGAAAGCAAGACAATTGCCAGCTTGGCAGCTAATGGAAGAGACAAATCGCAGCATATTTATTTTGCCCAAAACGGCGAAAAAAAAATACTTAAGGTCAAAACAAGCAGGCTTCAAGATTCAGATACCGGACTCTCACATATTCTTTTCACAGCAAGAGACATTACAGAGAAAATGAAAGTTGCTTCTGACCTGAAAGACTCCATGGCTTTACAGGAAGCGATCTTCCAAAGTTCGAGTGACATTATTTCTGTAATTGATGCGAACACTTTTAACATTGTGAAAGTTAACAAAGAGTTCCTGGATTCACACGGGTTAACAGAGAAAGAGATTATTGGCAAACCTTGTTACGAAGTCACTCATAAGCTCACGACACCCTGCCGGCCTCCTTATGATCCATGCCCAATGGCTGAAACGCTGAAAACCGGCAAGCCTGCGTTCGCAGATCATATCCATTTTGATGTGAATGGAGAAAAAATATATGTTCAGATTACAACAACGCTGATCGACCACGGTTCGGCAGGCAAAAACAAGCTGATCCTTCACGTCTGCCGAGATATCACTAAAGCAAGGCTTGCTGAAATTGCTTTCCTTGAGGGTGAGAAGAAATTTCAGAAAATAAGCGAAGCGGCCAAAGATGCAATTATTCTCCTTGATCCTGTCGGCATGATCTCTTTCTGGAACCCTGCAGCGGAAAAGCTTTTTGGCTATGCCTCCGACGAGGTCATTGGCAAAGAACTGCACAGGCTGATAGTCCCGGCAGAGTTTTATCCTGCGCATCTGCAGAAATTTTCAGAGTTCAAAAAAACCGGCCATGGCGATGCCGTCGGTAAAACTCTTGAGTTGCCAGCTATCAGAAAAGACGGTGTACGCGTTCTTTTAGAGCTTTCACTTGCAAGTGTAGAATTGCAGGATGGGTGGTGGTCAATTGGAATCTGCCGGGATATCTCTGAAAGAAAGAAAAATGAGGCGGAATTGAGGCTCGCGCATGAGAAAACTGAAGAAGTTAACAAAAAGCTCATTGACAGCATTAAAGAGAGCGAGAGATTAGCAAAAGTAGCCGACAGCGCCAATCTAGCTAAAAGTCAGTTTCTTACCAGCATGAGTCACGAGCTGAGAACGCCGCTGAACGCGATTATCGGCTACAGCGAAATGCTGGCAGAAGATGCCTGCGAGAATGAAAGCTCAGAGTTATATGAAGATCTGCTTAAAATAAAGGCCGCCGGCAAACATCTACTCTCACTTATTAACGATATTCTGGACCTCTCTAAAATTGAGGCCGGAAAAGTTGAGCTTTCACTTGAATCAATCTCGCTGAAAGAACTGCTGCAAAGCGTAATCGAAACAGTACGGCCCCTGGCGCAAAAAAACAACAATCGTCTTGAAACGAGATTCTCTAAAGAGCCTGGCTTTATAAACGCCGACTCGCTAAGACTTCGACAAATCGTATTCAACCTGCTCAGCAACGCCTGCAAATTCACCGAGGCAGGAGTGATAACTCTTTCTGTAAACCAGACTCACGGCGTAGATAACGATCAGGTTAGCATTATTGTAGAAGATACTGGCATTGGACTTACTCCTGAGCAGCTCGCAAGGCTATTTGGCGAATTCTGTCAGGCAGACAATTCCATTTCTCGAAAGTACGGAGGCACCGGCCTTGGCCTGGCAATCACAAAAAAACTTTGCGAATTAATGGGCGGCACGATAACTGTGACCAGCAAGCCTGGCGAAGGAAGCGCGTTTACCGTTTCCATACCTGTCAGCAGAGATTCGGGTCCGGTCTCACCGACACCACAAAAAGACCAACAGCTGCCTGAGAATTTCTCAATTACAAGTCAGCCTGTTATTCTTGCAATTGACGATGATCCAGAATCACTGGAGCTTATCGACAGAAGCCTTTCGCGGGAAGGATTCAGCGTTGTCTGTGCCCGCTCTGGATTAGAAGGCCTTAAGATTGCCAGAGAAATTCAGCCTGATATTATCGTGCTCGATGTGGTTATGCCTGGCGAAAGCGGCTGGGATATATTGCAGTTAAGCAAAACAGATCCGCTCTTGTCTCATATTCCGGTCATTCTTCTCACCATGCTTGACGAGCCTGAAAAGGGGCTGGCCATGGGCGCTGCCGACTATCTTATCAAGCCGATCGACACAAAACATTTCCTTGAGGTGCTCAGAAAATCTTATACACGATCAAGAAAGCCCGATGAAAAATGAAAATATTGATTGTTGAAGACGATGCACTAAGCCTCGACATGCTGTCACGACGTTTGCAGCGCAAGGGGTTTACTGTGTTATCAGCCTCAGATGGCACGAGCCTTTTCAAGGTTCTTGAAGACAATCTTCCTGACCTGATAATCATGGATATCGGTTTGCCGGAGGAAGACGGCCATAAGCTTGCAACCCGCCTAAAGGCAAAACCAGAAACCAGACAGATACCATTG
>MFYY01000051.1:7249-8104 GCA_001787855.1 Candidatus Riflebacteria bacterium GWC2_50_8
GATGAATACGAGACCAAGCCGGTAGACTTCTCGTCATTACTCGCCAAAATTGAGCTGTTACGAGCAAAAACATGACAAATGCAACACTGGGAAAAATACTGCTGGTAGACGACGAGCCATTAAACCGGGACATGCTGTCGCGGCGCCTGCAGAAGCGTGAACTGCAAGTAATTCAGGCGGGGAGCGGCGCAGAAGCTCTTGCGCTTATTGAAACCGAGTTTCCAGAATTAGTGCTTCTTGATGTAATGATGCCAGAAATGGATGGTATTGAGACTTTGCGAAAAATCCGCGAGAAGCACCCGGCACAGGAATTGCCGGTGATAATGGTTACCGCAAGAGATGCGGCAGATGATATTGTAGAAGCACTTGAACTCGGCGCAAATGACTACTTGACCAAGCCTGTAGATTTTCAGATTGCTTTGGCGCGAATAAGAACACAGCTCTCCCTGCGCAAAGCCACTCACGAAAATGCGCTCTACACCAAAAGAGCTGAGCTGGAAATGAAGTTGGCGCGCACTGTTTACCGCGCCCTTCTGCCATCTGGTTTTCCTGAGCTGAAGCAGTTTTCTTTCGGACTGGTTTTTGAGCCCTGCTTCTCTATTGGCGGCGACTTTTTCGAAATCATCAGTTACCCAGAAACCAACCAGACAGGAATTCTGTTCGCCGATGTAAGCGGGCACGGAGTCTCTGGTGCGATACTTACCTCCATGTTTAAAGCATGGGTTAACATGGCTTTTCGCGAGCATGCCTTACCCAAAGATGCTTTGCGTTGGCTCAACGAAAAAATATCAGAAGATTTTCCAGCCGGTTATTTTGTCTGCGTCTTTTTTGTAATGCTGGACGAGCGAACCGGAG
>MFYY01000052.1:0-6057 GCA_001787855.1 Candidatus Riflebacteria bacterium GWC2_50_8
TGCGCACGCCTTCCCAGCAGCTGCTGCCATCTCGCGCAAGATCGTCGATAGAATATGCTGCTGGTTCGCATTTCATAAGCCAGTAAGCCATAACCCGCCTCCGCCAGTATCTGCACATATTATAACACAGGCTGGCGCCAATCTGTTATAATCGCAAAGCCATGCAATACCGCCTTGAGCTTAATTCAGATGTGCTCGAAAAGTTTGCCGGTGAGTCGCTGATCGATTCGCTGGTGCGCCGCTTTACTTACCAGGATCGCGAATTCTGGCTGGGAAAAATTTTTGCCGGGCAGGTGCGCGTAAATGGCCTGGTCAGCCAGCCAGATCACATTCTTGCCGTCGGCGAAGTCGTGCAGTTTGCGATAGATGATTTTACCGAGCCAGATCTCGACACCGACTATCAGAAGATCTTTGAAAACGAGAATCTGATTATGGTCAGCAAGCCGGCTAATCTGCCGGTTCATAGCAATCGCCGCTTTTATTTTCAGACGATGACGGCAGTTCTGCGTCGCGCTGAGAAGCTTCCTGACCTGAATCCGATGCACCGGCTGGATCGCGAAACCAGCGGGCTGATGCTGTATATGAAAAAGCCTTTTGCCAGCAGGTCGTTGCGTCGTGAGCCCGGTCGGATTATTGCTGCGAAATTTTACCTGGCGCTGGTTAATGGCGTGTTTGAGCACGATACGCTGGTTGTTGACGAGCCTCTGCGCGAGGCGGCATGCCCGCCGGTGTATTATCGAATGGTTGTCGCGTCTGACGGCCGACCGGCGCGTACTGTTTTTGAGCGCATCGCGGTTGGCGAGGACTGCAGCCTGGTATTAGCCAGACTCGAAACCGGTCGCAAACATCAGATTCGCGCTCATCTCGCTCATGTCGGGCATTCGGTTGTTGGTGACAAGCTTTATTCACATGATGGACATTATTTTATGAAACGTTGCAGCGATGAGCTTCTGCCCGAAGACCTTGTCGAAATCGGATCGCCGCACCAGCTTCTGCATGCCTGGGCACTCTGTCTGCAGCTTCCCGAAGAAGGCCGCCGGGTATTCTTTTCGGACCATTTTTCTGAAAGCTGGCAGAGCAGGCTAAAACAGTTCACCACCTGGCGCGAGCAGGCTTGCCAGGTGGTGAACTGTTATATTGAATCCCTTTAAGTTATTGTCTGGTGTCTATGTGAAGCGCATTTTACTATTTATCGGGCCTGGTAGATCTTTCAGATGCTCAATTCAAGGGTGTTGAAGCGGTGTCTGGGCAGGTGGTTGTGTTCGGTTTTGCTGACCGGGCGGTGATTGATGAACGAGAAGACCAGCATGCTGAGGGCCAGTCCATAAAACATGGCAACCAGGTAGACGGCGATGGCGGCCATGAATCCTGTCGGGTCGATATTGGCGGCGTATGACATTACTGCGCCGAACAGCACACCGGTCATGGCGAGATACCACGCAGTTCTGCGTGATGGAGTGGTGAGTTTTTCATTGGCATACTGGCGCGGTCTTCTGGCGATGAGAAGAAGGCCATAAGAGCCAAGAGCAATGACCAGCGAGACTGGAATTTCCTGTGCGCCAGACAGTTCCTGGACTGGAACCAGCAGGAGAGTGATTGCGATAAAAAGAAGTATTCCCTCGATATAGTTGGTTGTTCTCATGTCAGTCCCCTTCGTGGTTTAGTCGTTTAGGTCTGCTTCAGAATTTTCGGTTTTCGCCAGATGCTTACCCGCCGAGTTATTTATTAGCAATACTCATGCCATCGTTTGAGTGCCGCTTTGGACGCAGTTTTTGACTATGCACGGAACAGATATCGGGAAAAATTCCTGACATAGCCGGAATTTTTCCTGACCCAAAAATCATCTTTCCGATATGTTGAAGTGTTGAATAAATTGGAATAGAATTCAGGGTGTTTGAATAGATTGAGCGTTTAAAACAATTTGAAAGAAATATGAGGAGACTGAGATGAGTGTAGCGGAAAAATTGCGCGAAAACCCACTGTTCAATGAATTTTCTAACGATGAGCTAGAACTGCTGGCTACTTTTACCGAAGAAGTTGAGTTTAAAGAGAGCGAGATAATCTTCAGTGAACAGTCTCCGACAAGCGCTGTCTATTTTTTGCTGAATGGCCGCGTAACCATTTACCGGGCGCTTGTTGGTACTTCGAACTTTATTACGATTCTTGAGAAGAACGATGTTTTCGGGGAAATAGCCTTTGTCGACCAGCAATACCGCTCAGCCAGCGCCAATGCTCTTGACGCCTGTACGGTTGCCAGATTTGAATACAGCCATTTCGATGTGATTCAGAATCAAAGCCCGATTCTTGGCATAAAGTTACTGAAAGCCATTATTAAAGAGATCACCCGCAAGTTCAGGGCGGTTAACTCGAACATCGACCTCAAATCGTCTGAACAGACAATTAACGACCTGATCATATCGCGCCAGAAGGTGAAGATATCGACAGATACAACCGAATACATTTGCGCGATCATGTATGCCGACAAATCCGGGACTAATCCGTTCGTTAAAATCGACTTCAATAGTCAGGTTATTCTGATTCCGTTTAACCAGATCCGTACAATCTCGTTGCCCAATAAATACGGGAAGTTCTAGTCGTTTGTCACACATGAGTGCACAGTTTAACTGTCATTGCGAGGAGGACTTCTTTCCGACGAAGCAATCTCACGGACAGAGGGATTAGCTCAGAGCTGGCTTATGCCTCCGGCATACCGCTTCGCTCGCAATGACAGATAATACTCATGCTCAATCTTGACAGACCACTAGCCTGTCCACAATCGGCACTGCAGTGAATGCAGAGTTCTCATATTCTCAGTTAACTGTGTTTTGTGCCTGTAGTTGTTGTGGTGCTGGCGGATGAATTACAGATTGTCTGTTGTCAGTTGGTGCACAGGATCAGAATGTAATCGTCCATCACAAAGCCATTGCCGATATCGGTTACAACGGCTTTTTCGTTTTTAAAGCCGAGTTTTTCATAAGCAGCGAGCGATTCTCGGTTGTTTTTGTTGATGGTCAGCGAAATCTTGTTCAGGCAGTTATCGGCGGCGACATTCTTGACAAAATCAATGGCTTTGCCGGCCAGGCCATGTCTGCGCAGTGATTTGCTGACGTAGAGTTTGCTGAGAAAAACTTCGTCGGGCCTGATTTGTATGGCAAAATAGCCTGCCGGTTGGCGGTCAACATAGAGCAGGTAATAGACCAGCTCATTCTGATCGATCTGCGATCTGATGGCATCGGGACTCTGGTATTTTGCAATCATGTAATTTACCTGTTCAGCCCCGATTATCGGCGTGTAGTGCTCACGCCATATTTCATTCGCCAGTCTCGCAGTGGCGGCAATCTGCTCGCTGGTGATAACTCTTAAAATTTCTACCATATTGTCCCCTCGATAAATTTATATAGTGTGCATTTGTAACTCATTTATCCGGGCTTGTCAAATTGGATGGTTTCAGCAGATCTGGCTTGTCATTTGCCACGTATTGCTGCAAAAAACAATTTTCTGCTATGACGCCGGGCAAAACATGGGTTGCCGATTTTCCGTGGGCGGGTTGCCTAATTTTTAACAGGCATTGCCGGTGTACCTTGCGAAAGTCTTTTTAAGACGGGGTTTCGTGCTTGGCATGGTAATTGCGTGTGGTTGGCGCACGTAAGTTAAAAATAATTCAGGAGAGAATTAATGTATAAATTTTCAAGGATTTTGCTCGTCGCTTTGTTGGTTGCCATCATGGTTCCTGCTTTTGCTTTTGATTCAACAAATTTATCAAGAGCCATGGACAGAGCCGCCCATTCCGGCGAAATGCTGAATATGCTTATGCACCCCGGCATGCCGAAACCCTGGACCAACCCGATGTACAAGACCTGGTCAGATATGCTGCATGAATCATGGAAAACCATTACCAGCGAAATCAGTTCGATCGAAAGCAAAGAAGAAATCGCCAAAGCCCGCAACGTCGTTGAACTTTATAAAACCCTGCAAGGCACTTACCGAGACCTCGGCCATCAGGTCGAAATCTCTCTCAACGACCGTGTAAAGTTTCTTGAAATACACAACAGCTGATTAAGCAGACAAAACAACCCCGCAGCCCGCAATGGCAGCTGCGGGGTTGTTTTTTGTGATGCTCTCAGGTCTTTGCCGGCTATGAGTAAAGTTGATGGGGGTGGGTATATGTCAGATGCTTATTTGACTTGCAGTCTATGTGGTAAAATTCCCGATCTGGTAAAGGTTGAACTGCTGCACAGCGAAGAAAGACTGCCGCCTGAGGTTGACAGTCTCCGTTGCATTGGCGGTTCGGGCAACTGTAGTTCTCCTCAGATAAGGGTGTGCCCGGAATGTGGAACCTATTATGGGTTCATTCATGAACATGACTCAGAAGCTGGCATGGGAGAGGGCTACACTGAAGAAATCATAAGCAGAATCACTTCTGAAAGAGTCCTTACTGTTTTGGAGGCTGCCCGTCGGGATATCGCCAGCAGTCTCAAATATTGGGAACAAGCATTGTCAGAGGGAAATTATGTTGATCACGCCAGAAAGATGATTGTTGAAGAACAGGCTGAACTGGAGCAGATTGACGCTGAAATTACCCGACAGTCTGAAAAAACATGAGAGAGTCGGGCTGACATTTTCTTCAGAACATGGTTGCCAGCAGTTTGCTCATTACTGCCGTTGCGGGGCCCTGTAGAAAAACATCGGTTACGCTGTCGGTAAAGCGCGAAGGGTTGACGTTTACTTCGATGATGCTTGCTCCGTTACGACTGGCGGCAGCTGGAATCATGCATGCCGGCATCACTTCTCCGGTTGTCCCGATAACGATAAAAACGTCTGAAATCTCGGCTTCTTTGAAAGAAAGCGTACAAGCTGGTTCTGGTATGCCTTCGCCAAAAAAGATAAAATCTGGCTTTAATCGGCCAACTACGCAATTCGGGCATTCTGGCGGCAGTTTTGCCAGATCAATTTTGTCGGCAGAAAAAGTCTGACGGCAATCCAGGCAAACCATGCGGCTGGCGGTGCCGTGAAACTCCAGCACATTCTTGCTGCCGGCTTCCTGATGCAGATTATCAATGTTTTGCGTGATCAGATTCTTTACAATACTTTTTGACTCGAGCTCGGCAAGTGCTTTGTGTGCAGCATTTGGCCTGGCCTGCCCGAAAAAATCATAGAATATTTCTTTTATCAGCACCCATGACTGCTGGTTGTGCTCATGAAAATAGTCGATCTCGATAAATTTCGGATCGTATGTGTTCCAGAGCCCGTCCTGACCACGAAATGGCGGAATGCCGCTTTCTACCGATATTCCGGCGCCGGTAAAGGCGCACACCCGCTTTGCCGATCTGATAAGTTCTGCTGCTTTCTGATACATGATCCCTCCCGATATTTCTCATTATACCGCATCGTCAGCGCAGGTGCATCAGTGCTGGCTGGCGCCGTCTCCGCCCGGTTCCAGAAAATTATGGTATGCCACAAAACAGGGTTTATTGTATTATCTTGACAGTATTTCTGTATGCATATCCTGGAGGTAGCTATTGAATAACGTTTTTTGCTCGATCAGGCGACAAAAAGTGGCAGTGGCATGGAAATGGCTACTGCAGGCTTGTGCCGTTATGCTTGTGTTATGCGTTGCGCTTTTTTCTCAGCCTGGCTTTGCCGGCGAAATTGAAAATACTTCAGACGAGGGGAGTGAAACAGTTGTGACGCAGCAGGAGAGCCAATTGTTCAAAGATGCCGACTGGCATAAAAATAAATGGCAGAATATGCCGGCAATAATTGAGATTTCTGAAAAGCATCTGAATCTGCTGTTCAACCGCCCCGAGATTGTTTTCGAGTTGCGCCGCGCCATTCGTTTTGAATGGGACGACACCCATGATTACAACGACGGCAAGATTGTCACCAGATACCGGTTCAGCCGTCTTGGCGAACGTCAGGCTGTGATCGAATATCAGAGCGCACTTGTCGAAGACCCGTCGCAGACAGCCAGCGGCAGCTTCACAATCGAAGCCCGCCCCTGATTTTACCCCTGCCGAAAGCCCGACAGTTCTCGGTCAAAAGAGCTGGCTTCGCAAA
>MFYY01000052.1:6092-8466 GCA_001787855.1 Candidatus Riflebacteria bacterium GWC2_50_8
GGCAAAGAGCGGGCGGCGCGCAGACAGAAAGAGGCGCAACCGTCACGGGTAGCGAAAGAAGCCGATGGCAGGCGCTTTGGCCGGATCAAGAAAACTGAGAACTTTTTCCAGGTTATTCTCAGACAGGGCAAGGCAGCCAGCAGTTGCACCAAAAGGGCGGCCCCAGATATGAACGAAAATTGCGCTGCCCAGACCCGGGACAACGGGGTTCGTGTTGTATTCTACGACCAGGCCAAGCTTGTACAGCACATCATCGCGCCGCATGTGTTCAAAAGATTTTGCAGTGGTTGAATCAATGTGCACAAGCCGGTTGTAATCGGCAGCAGCAGGATCATCAACCCAGATGTCTTCTTTGTGCATCTGTCGATATGGCATTCTGGTCGTGTGGGTCGGCTGATAGCCGAAAGCCATGCCAAGCGGAAAGACGCCCCACGGCGATTGCCCGTCACCTTCGCGCTTCGCGCCGGGCTCGGCGATCCCTTTTCGACCAACTGCTGCGGCCATGGTCGGCAATGCGATCTGCCAGCCATCGGCGTTACGCTCAAGACAATTCAGCTCGGCCCTGGATTTGCCGGGTGCCCGGGAAATGACCAGCAAAAGCTGGCCAGCTCCGAGTTTGTCGGCCTCATCAAGAAAATGCACCCACGATTTTGGGGTGCTGGCAATCTGCGCTGGCAGCTGCAAAGCAAGGCCGACAACGAAAATCATAAGCATTATTCTCCATTTGCAGCAAATCAGATTTCGCAGTTTAACAGATTTCTTTTTCAAAAACATCAGCAGACTCCCACATGGATTGCCAGCCATATATGGCCGGATATACAACATTTGATAACAGGAGGGGGATCACCGGTGCAGGCGATCCCCCTGGTTTAATTCGTGCGGGCAGGGCAGGGTGCCCTATCTTAGAAAGTCGCCGTCAACGCCGATTTTGCCGGGTCCGTTCAGCACGTAAATGCCGGCGGAATTGCCCTTAACATTGAAGCTGAGGTTGCCGTGCGTAACATTTATGGTGTTACCGGTTACCGCATCACGATAAAGTCCGTTGCGCACGCCGGTTGCGCTGATCTGCTGGTCGCCGCCGGCAGCCAGGCCGACAACAACGTAGCTTTCGCCATTGTTATAATCTCTGACAAAGCTCATGCCCGAGCCCCATTCGCCGACTTTGCTCATCGGAGCTTTCTGCAGGGCGGGAATAGCGCGACGGATCTGGTTTAGTCGTTTGATGTGCCGATACAGTGCGTGCTGCTGCGTCTTTTTAAGGCTTGCAGATTCGATATGGTCTCCGTAATAGGCTCTGCCGGTGCTGTCGATGGTGTCGCTGTTGCCGCAGATGTCTTGTGGTGCGCCGCGCATGAAGGCGATTTCTTCACCATAATAGAGGCAGGGGATGCCTCTGATTGTCCAGAGCAGGTTGTAGGCAACCGCCGCCATCCAGTCTTCGCCCTGAAAGCGGTATTTGAAGTCATTGTCAGGCCCGACATCATGGTTCTGCAGAAAGGTAACGAGCTGGGTGGCATCGCCATAGATCCAGTCGTTGGCCAGTACGCCGCCGATGCCGTTAAACGCACCCCGGCTGAGGTTGTCGCGGAAGGTCGAAAACAGCGAGAAGTCGAGCACCGAGAATCCGGAGTCGCCGCCTGAATTCGGATTGTGCGGGTCATTGCCGAGTCTGGTATACCACCATGGCCTGATTTCAGACGGGCCGTTGTCGCCGCCAAGATCGCCCCAGCCATGGCCTTTGACCAGGTTTTCGCCAAAGACGAAAGTTCCAGGTTTGTGATTTTTCCAGGTATTTACGTAGTAAAGCAGGTCGCTGCGCTCAACATGTTTTACGGTGTCGAGGCGAATGGCGTCGACACCCATGTCGAGATATTTGCAGATCGCTGAATTAAGATAATCCCTGACGTTCTGCCGGCCGGTCGCCAGGTCTAGACAGTCGCCGGCCATGTGCTTGGTCTGCAGTGAATGTGGGCTTTCCCAGTCGCCGCCTGACATAAAGCCATTCAGGTGATACCATTCCGGGTCGAGTTTGTTGACATCAGTGCCGAAGAAGCGTGCGGGGCTTATGTTGGTGCTGGGCACCCTGATGCCGGTGACCGGGTCAAGCAGAGGTTCACTGCCTTCCGGGTCGGTTTTCAGACGTGCTCTGAACCATTCCGGTGCGACCGGATTGTCGTTGTCCATGCGGAAAGGTTCTTTGTAATTGCCAAGATTGCCGGCGTAAGGCCATTCCGGGGTAACGCCGCTCTTGCGGAAATACTTGATCGGCAGCCGGTTGATCCAGACTTTCCCGCGGATACCGTAGTTGGAAGAATGATTGATGACCACGTCCTGAATTACCTTGAGGCCGCGCTTATGGCATTCTCTTATCAGA
>MFYY01000052.1:8484-10700 GCA_001787855.1 Candidatus Riflebacteria bacterium GWC2_50_8
CGGTTCCAGTCGTAGGCGTGGTAGCCATGATAATCAAGACCGCTGCGGTTTTCGACGGGTGGTGTGATCCAGAGAGCGGTAAATCCAAGATCTTTAAGATAATCGAGTTTGCTGATCAACCCTTTGAAGTCGCCGCGCCAGTGCGGGTCACCCTTCTTGACGCGGTCGCGGCAATAGAAGTTGTTTTCAGGGTCGCCATCGTAGAATCTGGTGGTGATCAAAAAGTAGATGGTTTCTTCTCTGAAATCCTTGCCGGATGGCGGGGTGGGGGGAGTCGGCGGGGTTGGCGGTTCAGGTGGGGTGGGCTGCTGGCCCTGCAGCTTGTCGAGGCTGAATTCGCCTTTCTCGGGCGACAACACAAATTCATACCAGCCAGAGCTTTCTACGGCAGCTTTGATATTACCGGCGTCTCTGATGGCCTTGCCCATCTGTGGCAGCGCTTCTGAAATCTCCGGGTTTCCCCAGCTTGCTTGCCAGCCGCCATTTGCGGCAAATTTGTATTCAACCAGACCAGCATGCAGAAAAAATTTGGCTTTCCACAGGCCGTCCTCTAGTTTCATTTCGCCGGTTTTTGCGTTGGGTGACCAGCTGTTAAAGCTGCCGGCAACATTGATCTGTCGCCAGGTGCTCTGGGCATTTGCCGCAACAACCAGTAAAAGCATCATCAGCAGTGCTGTAAGAAACCTGTAGTTCTTCATAGTGGACTCCAATCAAAGCTGTCTCATTGTTGTGACCGGCAAACTATTGTGAAGAACGGCCTGCCAAACTGCGATGCAGATTTATAGCACTGATCGGCAGAGCATTACAAATTTCTGCCGTGTAAATTTTGTAACGCACCAGACGCAATTTGCATGCGGTTTCGCAAGCCCTGTATTGCTAATGGGCAGCCAGAAGATCCCGGTGATCTTTCGTCCTTTGCATTTCGTCGAAAGCTCAAATAATTGCCGGTTTTATCGTGTTTTTGAGAGCATGACCGTGCACAGCAGTATTTGAGCGTCAGCAAAATGCTAAACCGGTAACAATTTTGCGAAGCCGGCAAACTTGAAAGCTGCCGACCAGAAATGTCGCCGTGTGATCCGGCGATAACCAGGTGCCAGGTAAATAAAAAGCCAGGTGCATCAAGCCTCAGTTCCCTGATGACGCACCTGAACTATTTGTTTCTACGTATGGATTAGATTATTTGAAAAGCTTGGCGGCTTCGGCGTAGGTCTTATAAAGCTTCTGTACCCATTTGCGGCAGGCATTTAGTTCTTTGTCTTTCATGCCGAAAACCTTTTTGAGACGGTTGATGACTTTGTCTTCTTCGATCGAAAAATCGCCGTCACAGGCTGACAGGCCGATAAGTTCAAGCATAACAGCCACTCGCGAAACTTTGTCAGGAAAAAAAGCTTCGAGAACTTCATCAGATGGGTTGCAGATCATCTCGGGCTGCCCCATTTCGCCGCTGAGCGACGCAATCATGGCTATTTCGTGGTCGGTAATGCGCTTGTCGGCTTCGATAAGTTCTTTGGCCAGGCCAAGAAACAGTTTCTGCTGGTTTGCATTGAGATCTTTCAAAAACATCCGTAAGCCTCCCGAAAAATGGTGTTCTGTCGAAACCAGCCTAACAACTTTTCCGCTAAATTTCAATTATCTTTATCTGAGATGTCAGAAAGCCCGCTTCCATTAAACGACTCGCAGATAATGATTTGCAATTGTCGTGAAATTGCATAATAATTAGCTGTAATGTAAACAGCCAGAATGTTTTTGCGCAATATTGTCTGCTTATCTGCGTCTTTTGCGGAGGGGAAATATGGGCGAACTTGTAGTCTTGTCTGTTATTGGTGGCATAGTTATTGCCCCACTTTTTTTCCTATACTGGGTGATTTCGAGAGTAAATGCTCTGCAGAAGCAGTCGCACGAGCAGATTGAAGCGCTTGATGCGATGCAGGAACGCCTCGCCAGGCTGCAGTCAAGCCTGTGGCGTCTCGAAAAATCCGGCGAAACTGCTCAGAATATTGCGCCGGCAACATCGAATCAGCCTGCTCGATCCGCGGCGCGCGTGTCGGAAAAGACCGATAAAACCACTCCGCTTCATTCGCCAGCGCCAGTTCCAGCTTCGCCAGCATCTTCTGGGTTGCCACTTTCTGCTGTTTCTGCGAAGTCTGCATCTGAGTATGCAAATGTTGGCCCGGAGACTGGAAAAACTTTAAGAGCTGAACCCGCTTTGGATTCGT
>MFYY01000052.1:10828-16214 GCA_001787855.1 Candidatus Riflebacteria bacterium GWC2_50_8
TCCACCGGCGCGCCACGAACGGCCTCCTGTCATCGAGAAAACTGACTGGAGCGGCATGGATTTTGAGTCGATGATTGGCGGCAATCTGATGAACAAGGCCGGCGCATTTTTGCTGGTCATTGGTCTCGCTCTTTTTCTCAATTACAGTTTTGCTTCGCTTGGCCCCTGGGCAAAACTGGCGGCTGGCGCGGGTTTTTCTGTAGTTTTGCTGGTGTGTGGCATAATGCTTGAGCGCAAAAATGGCGGCAATATTATGTCAGTCGGGCTGATCGGCAGCGGCTGGTCGTGTCTGTATCTGACTGCTTTTTCGGCGCACGGGGTTGCCGCGACGAAAGTGGTCGAATCACCACTTGTTGGCATGCTGCTGTTGATAGCTGTTTCAGTCGGCATGATCGTGCATTCGCTGCGTTATCGCTCGGAAATGGCAACCGGTCTTGCTTTTATTTTCGGATTTGCCGGCTTGTTTATCGCAGAAGTTTCGCTGTTCAGCGAAGTTGCTGCGGTGATAATGGCGATCGGAATGCTCGCGATTGCATGGTATTTTGACTGGCACCAGCTGGCAAGCGCCGGTCTGCTGTTGACCTATGGTTCGATGCTGGCGCGCCTGCACATGAACGCGCCGCCAGCAACTCTGGGCCCACTGCAGCGCGTGATGTTCCTGCAGACGCTATTATTAGTTCTCTGGTCGACCTACGAATTGACCAATATGAGTTTTATGCGCCGCAATCCGCAAAGTGAAGAGTCGACGCGCTTTCTGTTTCCGATGAATTTTGTGGCTTACCTTGTCGCTTCTTTGCTGACCTGGCCAATGGTTAAGGAGACTCCGCTTTACTACCTGGCTGGTCTGATAATGGCGCAGTATATCGTAACTGGTCTGGCGCGCGGCATGTGGTGCAGTAATCCCGGGGAAGCTGCCGTCGAAAAAGTGCGCTTTTTTCTGGGTTCGTGCGAAGACAGTCTGGTCATCGCCGCTGGCGCACTCTGCTACGGCATCTGGTATCTGCTGCCGGCGCCGGTCGTGGTTATCGGCTGGGCTGTTGTCGGGCTGATTCTGGTCGAAGTCGCTTTTCGCCTGCCCTGGCAGCTTATGCGCTTTATCGGGCATCTTATCGTAACCGTAGCGTTTTTCAGGGTTTTTCTTGCCAATCTCGATATTGCCGGAGCTTCGGCAGGGATCTCACATCGGCTGCTTACCGTGGTTCCGGTTATTTTTATGATGCTGCATCTCTATTATCGCACCGACACTGAATTGAGCTGGGAAGCCTCGCCTACCGGCGGTACCCGCCAGTTTGCGCCTACTTATTCTTATTATGCCCTGATCCTGGCGGCAGCGCTGATTCGCTTTGAATCTGGCCCCGGCCTTACTCCGCCAATCTGGGCAATCGGTGCCCTTGTCATGACCGTTCTCGGCCAGAAGCTCAAGAACTGGCATTTTAAGCGCCAGGGTCTCTATCTGGCTGTTGGTGCACTTGGCTACGGTCTTGGCAATGACTGGCGTTGCGACAGTGTCAATCCGATTCTGGCGAGCCCATGGACAACAGGTATTATTACCATAAGCTGTTTGTATGCCAGTCGCTGGCTGGCGGGCAAAGATGTGGCACCACCGGCAGACTCAATTGTTGCAGGGCTCGATCAGCTGCGTCCGCATATTCTGTCGCTCGGCGGTTCGGTTGGACTGGCGTTTCTTCTGTATGTCCAGGTTTCTGGCGGCTTTCTTACCCTGGCCTGGTCATTGATGGGAATGGGCCTGCTGGCAGCCGGATTCATGCTCAAAGACCGCTTGCTGCGCTTTTCGGGGCTGGGACTGGTTCTGCTCTGTATCATCAAGGTCTTTCTCTATGATGCGCGAACCCTCGAAGCGCCGTTGCGCATACTTGCTTTCATGTGTCTCGGTGCGACCATGATCGCGATTTCCTGGGCCTATACCAGGTATAAAGCCAGAATTGAGGAACTTCTCAAATGAAGCCCGTTTACTCATTGCTCGTGGTTTTGCTTATGCTTGTCGTCGCTGGCGTTATCGTGATGCAGGGCGAGCCCGATGAAAAAGTTGGCCTGTCAGGTGTCATGGAACTCGTCGGCGATGCGCAGCGCACTGCCCTTAAACCGGCAATGATGGCGACGCGGGTGACCCCGGCCGAAGAAATGGAACTTGGCAGACGCCTTGCCGGCCAGATGTATTTCAGGCGAGGTTCTGACAATGCTGATGAGGCATTTCGAAAAACAGAACAATACGTAAAGCGGCTTGGCCAGTCATTACTTGCCGGTCGCGCCCGCAAGGAAATTTTCTACGAATTTCATCTCGTCGATGAAGGCATGGTAAACGCCTTTGCCTTGCCGGGCGGGCAGATTTTTGTGTTCAGGGGGCTTGTCGAGTTTGTCGAGTCAGAAGCTGAGCTTGCCTCAATTCTCGGGCATGAAATTGCTCACGTCGACGCCAGACACTGTGTCGAACTTTTTCAGGCCGAAATGGCTGCCGAAAAGATTTCTGGCCCGTTGCTGGGCAATACTAAATGGCTGGCCGGGATTGGTATGCGCCTGGCAAGCCGCATAATTCAGGGTGGTTACCAGCAGTATCAGGAATTCGAGGCCGATGCGCGCGGGCTCAAATTTGCGGCAGATGCCGGCTATGCTCCGGATGCAGCCGAGAAGGTCATGGCACGTCTCGGTGAAAAGTATCAGGAGACAAAAATGCAGCCGAAGGCCTCCGACCCGGTTGCTGAATTGCAGATCGCGATAAAAACAGCTGCCGGCAGTTACTTTCGCTCACACCCGCCGACGCCTGAACGCGTAGAAAGACTGCGAAAGCTCGCTTCCAGCCAAATCGGCAAACGCAAATTCTATATTGGCAAAGAAAACCTTAAACTGCGCCAGACCCGCGATCAAAATCAGATAGAAGCTGAATTTACCAGTAAATGACTAATTTTCTTTATGCACGGGTAATTTATTTTCTGTAGCCTCTAACATGCTTCGGAAGCATTAAAATCACTAAAAACGCGGTTCTTGCCGTCTTTTTTGTCTGGCAGCTGTGGTATACTTAGGTGTAGATACTTTTCAGGTTCTGGTTATTGTGCTCTCGGCAACCCAGTCTCAGAAAAATACCACAGAAAATAGTCAAAGGAGCAGATCATGGAAGGCAAAACCGGAACCAGAGTCGTTATTACAGGCATTTATAAGTGCAAAGAACATCCCGAATCCACCAAAACTTTCGCAAAGAATACTACATTCCTGCCTTGTGGCCGCTCCGGCAGTCACGGCACTACCTGGGTTCTTGTGCGCAAGACCGGCTGATCTGCACAAAGATTACTCAGTTTATCATTATGAAAAATCTCTGAGCAGAAAATTTGTTCTGCTCAGATGTTTTGTTTATGGCAGAAAACCAGTTAAATTCTTCTGATTCTCACGAATTTTCAGAGCTGATGAGTCGGCTCAGACTGACTGCGCTGACAGATTTTCTGGAAAAGCAGCGAACGCCAGTCTGGGAGTGTGAGTTGATGCAGGTTGCCTTGCCCGAAGCCAATCTGTTGCATGGCACAACTCTAGATATGTACCGCTGGCATTTTGTGCTGTTTAACGCGCTTTACCAACTGATGCCGGAATTTTCCCGGCGCGGGTTGTATCTTCACATACACTTTATGCGCACCTGTGTACAGGAATATCCTGAGTCTTCGCTTTGTCGTTATTTTGATGATGAATTGACCGGGTTCTGCCGGGCTCCATGCGCTGGCTCGACGCAGTGGTGCGACTTTCATGCCGACAGGATCGACGAAACCGCTGTGGATTGGCTTTCTGATCGGTATTTTTATCTTGATACCGCAAATTTTATGGCGCTGAGTGCCGAGAATGCTGAAAAATTCATGGTTGGCGCCTGGAGCCTTCTTCACAATCACGCAGACTATCTGCAATGTCTGAAAGTGATGGGGCTTCCCGAAGGCGTTTCTGTCGATATTTTGAAAAAGCGATTCAGGCATCTGGCGAAGACTTTGCACCCGGATATTAATTCGGTTCATCATGAAGAATTCGCGCAAATCAATTCGGCATACCGTCGTCTGCTGGCCTATTTTGGCAATGGCTGCCGATTGTCTCAGCCAGAAAAATTATGAAAACATTCAATTTTAAATCAGATTTATTCAAGCCGTATCTGCCTGAAGAATGCCAGGTTAATCCAAATATTTATGGATTCGAATTCTGCCACTGGTTAAGCAGAGAGCTGGCGCAAATAAATATTTACACCAGCTATCCGGAGTTCGAGGACTGGGGCTGGTTTCTCGAGATGTCTGACGGCGACAGGGAATTGTGGATATGTTGCATGGGTGAGCTGGAAAATGATGAATATGTCTGGAAATATTATATTAAGGAACACAAAAGTTTTTGGGGCAAGAGGAAGTGGACAGACGCAGAGATAACAGAAATAGAAAGTAAGATAAGCGATATATTGCTGAAGAGTAATATCAAAGTCGCTGAGGATGAGGATTAGTCTATGGTTCGGCGCTATGCTTCTTCGACCTGCTCATCGGGAAGCGTGGCAGCCCGGGCGAGATATTTTCTGGCAGCCAGCAAAATCACAAACGACAGCGAGCAAAGTAGAATGTCAGTGACGGTCAGGTCAGGTTTCATGGTCTTTCTGGCAACAACAAAGGCCAGAAGTTCGAGAACCGCCTCAAGTTCGTGAGTCAACATGGTGCGAATAAGCTCAAGACAGATAACGAGAAGCAGAACTCGATTAATCAGTTCGTAGAGCGTGTCGACATGCGCCCAGTTCTAGCTGCCCATCGCAGCCAGTGATGCATAAAAGAACACCACCATGCCCATAAGTATCGAAATCGCAAGAACCCGTTCTGACCAGAGTGTAACGCGGCGTAACAAGTCTGATATTTTGGCAACTCTCGGCATTTTCAGCCCCTCCTGGATAGTGTCGAGCGCTGGCTTGATTTCCATTTTTCTCTGAATAAAACAGTAGATGCTAACTGCTGATTTGTCAAATGAAGAATTGTTGAACTGGCAGCAGGGTTTAACCAGTGCACGGAATTTTGCGGCTTAGGATCAGGCTCTAATTATTGACTCTCGAAAACTGCGAGGTTATACTCGAACCGTCACAACAGAATTTTTTATTGAATACTATATAATATCCCCCGGCAGGCGCAGGGTCGAGCAGGGAGCGTAAAGCGTGAGTGATTTTTCAGACAGTTTTAATATTGCATTTTCGCGGGCCAGGCGTGCTTTTGAGGACAAGAGTCTGCAGGAGGCTCTTGAGCAGGTAGAGCAGGCGCTCACCTATGAGTTGCAGATTTTTTCGGTAATGCCGGCTGAACAACGCAGGGAATACCGGGATTTTGCAGCGTATCAGGCCAACTGTTCGGCTGCCGGCAGTCTCAAAAAACAGATCGAA
>MFYY01000052.1:16278-23368 GCA_001787855.1 Candidatus Riflebacteria bacterium GWC2_50_8
GGCGAACTCGACAGGCTTTTGCCGGTTCTTCAGGATCCAGATCCCGAAGCCCGCATAAAAGGTGTCGTAGAGATATTAAAGCTTAAAGATCCCGATTCTCTTGCTATTTTGCAGGATATGATCGACCTCGATGCTTCGGTAAAAGTGCGCTATTTTGCCAAAAAGGCACTTGATTCGCTGCGCAGTTCGCTCAATATCCAGGGTGCAGAGGCGTTGGCCACTGCAGAATATCTGAAGAGTCTCAATACCGCCGAAGTTGTTGAATTGCTTGCCAGCGACAAAATGTCTGAACGTAAACTTGGCATGATGATTACCCGTGAGTTCAAGCTTTCTGGACTGGTGCCAAATCTCTTTCTGCTTTTGCAACAGGAAGCTGATCCTACAATGCGTGCCGGGGTTGTTCGCATCGTTGGCGAACTGGCAGACGAATTCGCCATACCAGAGCTTGCACGCTATCTGGATGATCCAAATTTCAGGGTACGTGCCAATACTATCGAGGCTCTTGAACTGATCGGTCACTTCACGATCTACCCCTATATTCTTAAAAAGCTGCAGGAAGAAAAAGAAGACAACCGTATTCGCGCCAACGCCGCCAAAGTGCTTAAAAACACCGGCGGCGCAAAAGTGCTGCCGATTCTCAGGCAGATGATAACGTCAGATCAGCCATGGCAACAGGACAGCGCGATATATGCGCTGCGCTTTATGGCCTATAATGACAATGTTCGTGAGCTCCTGAATATAGCAGCCAAAAGCCCTGATCCTGCGGTGTGCGAAAAGGCTGTCGCTCTTCTCGAAAAGCATGAAACTCCGTCAGCTTCAATTGTTTCAGAATGCGACGCCATACTTGCTGATCTGGAAAGTCCTGTTGAGTCCAGAAGGCTCGCAGCAGCCCAGAAAGCTGAGCAGTTTATGATTCCATCAATTGTTGATGCGCTCAGTGCCTGCCTTAGCCGTGAAAAAAGCGCCAAAGTAAAGGCGACCATAATATTGACTCTGGGTAAAATCGGTGACAGCAAGCTGATTTTACTGTTACAGAAATTTCTGGCAGATCCCGATGCAAGAGTACGAGCTAATACCGTGCAGTCTCTCGGAATGATGGATGACAAGTCGGTTTACCCGTTTCTTTATGGCAGCCTGAAAGATAGCAACAACAGGGTTAAGGCAAATGCCATCATTGCACTGAAGGATGATTCTTATCTGCAGATTACCCGGCCTCTCAAGGAAATGATTGATTCAGCGGATCCGATGATGAGAAGAAGCGCGCATTTCTGTATTTCGATTATTGCTGGCGAACAATGTGTCGAGCTTCTCGAGCCGCTTCTCAACGATACCGATACCGTTTTGAAAAATCGTGTCGTCGATACGCTCATGTTTATGCGGCAAAGCGGCAGTCTGGCAGCCAAAGCCATTCTTTCCAGGCATGGCCTTTTTGATGTTACCGACGCCCGCCCCGAAGATCAGATCGAAGAGATCTTGTCGCCAGAAGAGATTGCAAAAAAATGTCGATTCAAGAATCCGGATGATCTTTCGGTTGAGGCTTTGCGTGAGGTTTCAATGGATCAGCTTGCTTATGTTGATCATTGGGATCTCGACATTGTATCCCAGGAGAATATTCAGGGTCGAAAGTCATTCAATAATTTTGTTCAGGGCTTTTTGTCGAGTCGCAAGCAGGCCTGTCTGGTGCTTGGAACCATGGGCATTGGCAAGACCACGCATGCACACCACTTTTGTAAAACCCTTCTGGAGCATGGAAATCCAGCCTTCTTTTTGCCCTGTGACTGGTTGCAGATGGCAGACCTGATACAGATTCTTAACCGGGAACTGTCGATCGGTTTTTCAGGCGGCTTCAAGACTATGCTGGCGGCAATGTCGGCGCAGATAAAGGATGAGACGCAGATTGTTCTGGTGCTTGACGGTGTTGAGCGCATCGAGCGTCTCGATCACTTTTTCGGGCAGTTGTCTGATCTGTTGCAGACCTTGAGTGCATACCCCTGCTGCAAAGTTATTCTGACCTGGAATGCCGAACACTTTCGGATTTATGAAGAGAGCTCTTCGGCACCAGTCGATTTCACCATGTTTTACACTGTTGCAAAAGAACAGGCCGGAGGGCAGGCCAGGCAGGAACAATGTTTTGAAATTGCCCAGTTCGCCGAAGATGAGGCCATTGCACAGTATGAGGCGCTTGCCGGGCAGCGCGGCTTCAATGTTGCCTCGCGTTCTACAGAGCTTTCCAAATATGCGAAAGCGCTGTTTCGCTACCCGTTATATCTCCGCCTTGCTCTGCAGGGCTATGCCGGCGAACGCGTGCCCTATGTAATCTCGCGCCGTGCTGTGCTTGAGCGCTACCTGTTTTTCTCGCCAGATGACACCGATCTTAAAAAGCGCCGTCGCGAGTTTCTGGTTGGTCTGGCCGCTCGCATGTATCGCGACCGGGTCTGCGAGATTCCACGCGATACCTTGAGTAAGGATGCAGAGCTGGGCGCCTGTATTCTCGATAGAAATGACCAGACTTCGATTTACGCTTATTTCCTGAAAAGGCAGATACTGGTAAACCGGCGCGGACGTGTTGCATTTGCGCATCCTGAGTTTCTGGGCTTTTTGCTTGCCGAAAGTCTCAGGCCAACCCTGGTGGCGGCTGGCGAAGATCTCGCGCGCGCATTTCCGCGCTTTGCTGAATTTGCGGCGACTGCGTTGTCGTTCTATCCTGTTTTGTATGCAATAGAAATATTTTTTGATGATGAACAGGCCAACGCTTCGCTGGACATGCTCAAACTTGCCGTTGAACAGGGCTTTTCTGGTGCGTTGTTTCAAATATTGCGCAAGAAAATTCTCGAGCTGGGCGCACAGCGTTCGCCATTGCTGCTGGAAGACCTGCTGACAACACTGAATGGCCAGCGCAGCGGCCAGGATCTTCTACTTGATGTTCTTGTGCAGCTTGAGTCTGAAGGCCAGTTCTGGAGCAGTCTGGAGCTTGGCAGAGCCATGCTGCAGTCGGCCGACAGAGATGGCAATACAGCTCTGCAGCAGATTCTTTGTCTGATACTCGGCAGGAACATGAGAAAGACCAGAGTGATGCAGCAGGAGGCCATGGTTTATCTGCAAAGGTGTCTGGATCTGCCCGACGCAGGTCTTGTCGATCGCGGCAGCGTGCATCGGCAGATGGCTATGATCCATTCTTCCAGAAGCGAATATGAGCAGGCAGTTGCATGCTATGACAAAGCCATTGCTGAGATTAAGAATGCCGGAAATCACCAGGCTCTTATTGGCCTGCTGCTGGAAAAAGGCCTTGAATGCCAGATAAAAGGCGTTGTATCGGTCGCCACTGTCAGCTATCAGGAGGCCTTGAGCCTGTCACGCAAGCTGAAGAACCTTGAGGCAGAAGTGCGCGCTCTCTATCGCCTCGGGTCGATTTATGACGACCAGAAAAACTATCCGGCGGCCCTTGATACGTTTGAAAAGTCGCGCGCGCTTGGTGAGGCGTGCCGGATGTGGTCGTCAGTGGTTAACGCGATGAATCGGGTTGGCGTGATCTGCCGCGTTCATAATGAGCTTGACAAGGCGTTGTCGACATTTCTAAAAGCGAAAGCTCTTGCCGAAAGGCACTGCGAAGAGCGTGTATTGCTGCCTGTGCTTGACAATCTGGCGCAGTTATACAAAATGCGGGGCGAGTTCGAGAAGGCTAAGGATGTTTTGCATGTGCACAGGGATGTCTGATTATTGTTTAGACATCACAGCTTCTCAATTTTCGGGGGCATTGTAAAACTTGACTCTGATGGCGTAGAAACTTATACTCCGACTGAGAGAGCAAATGACGGCTGAGGGAGTCAAGTGGTGGCGATAGACGAACTGGTTCAGGCCTATCTGAAATCACCAGATGAGCAGGATCGTAAAAAGGCGATCGGTGCTCTTTTTCGTATTGCCGATCGCGAAGCGGTAATCGCTCTTCAGCAGGTTGCTGAAATAGATGAAAGTCTCGAAGTGCGCTTCTATGCCCGAAGAGCACTGGCTGCGGTCAAGAGCATACGCAGACCGAAGGCTGAAGAAGCTTCGGCTGTGACCATTCCAGATCCACTCGATGCCGAAATCTTTATGAGTTTTGACGATGAGCAGAAATGCTCCCTGCTCAAGGCGTTGATCGACCAGAATCGTTCAGATTCGCTGAAATGCCTGCTTGCCGTGATGCCGACAGAACAGAATCCCCGCGTTCTGGCCACGCTGGTTATGGCAATAGGCATATTCGGCACTCTCCTCGAATGTCGGGTTCTGATTCCATGCCTCTCGCACCGGGATGCCAGAGTTCGCGCCAACACCATTGAGGCGCTGGAAATGCTGGGGAACCTCAAACTTTTTGCCTATATTTTTCCGCTGCTCGAAGACCCTGATAACCGGGTGCGCGCCAATGCCGCCAGAAGTCTGAAAAGTATCGAGCCGTTTACCAGTTTTCGTCTTTTGCAGGCGATGATTTCGTCGGGCAAAATCGCGTTTCAGGCCTCGGCAATATTTGTGCTGCGCTGCTTTGAATCAGATGCCAGCGCAGCTCTGGTGGCGCCGTTTCTCGACGGCCCAAATGAGGACCTTCGCCACAAAGCAGAGCAGACGCTCAGGCTGCTTGCTGATAGAGGCGTTGAACGTGCTGTTGAACTGGTAGCCAATCTCCCGGTTCCAGCTGAAGAACCCAGTCCCGGGGCAATGATGCAGGAGCTTTCTGACCAGCTTGAATCAGAGCCGGAAGGCGTCTCCCGTCTTGAACTGGCCTTCACCATCCAGGATCCGCGCGAACGACTTGAAGTGATTGAAAAAGAGAGCGTGCAACTGGGAGAAAAGGCGGTAGAGCCCTTACTGGGCTACCTTGAGCGCGAATCAGACCAGATGGTAGTCGGAAAAATTTATATTTTGCTTGGCCGACTATATGACACGCGGGCAATTCCCTGTCTGCTCAACGGTCTTCGCCATGCCGACGACAGATGCCGCGCCAATGCCGTCGAGGCCCTCGGTATGATCGGGGAGGCCGACAGTCTTAACGAGCTGGTTCCATTTCTCGAAGATTCGAATAATCGGGTGTGCGGCAACGCCATACTGGCTTTGCGCTCTGTTGGTGGCATTGATATTAATGTGCCTCTGCAGCGCCTTGCTGAAAGCAGCGAAGAGCTTTATCAGCGCACCGCGGTCTATGTTCTTTCTGAGCTGCAACGTGTCGAATTTTTCCCGTTGCTTCAGAAGTTATCGCGAGCCGCTTTTCCTGTCGTTCGCAAAAACGCACATACTGCGATAAATGCTCTCAAAAAAGCCGGATACTATTTTCCTGACGCAGAAGACGAATCCGGGCAAGTTCCTGCTGCCGGCGAAAAAGGCGAAATGGTCGATATTATCATGCATATGGCCGGTAAATCTGGCGGAAAAGTCAGAAAAGAAGGCGTTCCCGGGCATCATGGTGGCCGACCCTCTTTGCCCCATAATGCTGCTGACTCGGGCCAGAAGCGCCAGAACTATATTGCCATTGCCGCCATCGTGATCATACTGATTCCGGTTATCGCCCTTCTGGCAAAACTGGCGATAGACTACAATGCCGAGTTGACGGTTAAGGCTGTTGCCGTAGAATCAGCTCTTGCTCAGGCTCAGGATGTGATTAAGCGTGCGCGCACGGCTGACGGTGAGATTTCCGGGGTTATGAGCCAGATTGCTGATGCCCAGGCAGTCTTTGAACGCGAATCTGCCGTCGCGGTCGCCGCTCAGAAGAAATTAGACAAGATGCGCAATGCCGTCAAAAGTGCCTCTGCTTTTGTAACATCGGTAAATGAGGCCTTTCGCAGTCTGCAGAACGCTCATCGGCTTATCGATAAAAATTGTCGGGATCTCGGCAAAATCGTCAGCGCCGCGAGAGCAGCGATTACAGAAAAGCCACGCCCGCTAACCGGGATGATCGATACCAGTAAAATTCGCGCTGAACTCGAGGCGCTTGCCCTCGAAAAGGCAGGCCTGGAGAAGGCCGCAGCTTTTATCGCAAAACTGACTGCGAACTTACAGCGGCTGCAGAATGATCTTCCCAAATCCCCAGAAATTGAGCAGGAACAGGCAAAATTCAAAAAACTCAGCGAAGTTCTGCCGGTCGCTGACAAACCGCTCGCGGAGCTGGATGCTCTCGCTACCAGCATTTTGAATGAGTCCAACCAAATTGGTGAAGCCGAAGTGATGCTGGTGAAAGTCAGTCCGAGAAATCAGATTCTGACTGAACTGGCTGCATTGAAAACTTCTCTTTTCGACGGGCGTGCCCGCTTGCAGAAGTGCCGCGAAAGTCTTGTGGCAGTAGTTAAGGCTACCGAAGATATGGCCCGGAATGGCAGTTCCCCCGAACTGGTTGAAAGCCTGAACAAGGCTGTGGCAAGTATTGAAGCGGTCGCCAAGCCAGCAACTCTGCTTCCCGAAATTCCGGATATGCTTTTTAAAACACAGGCCAGCATAGTCAGAGCGCTGACGATTCTGCACCAGAAAGTTCTGGCCGAAGCCGTAAGCAGCGGTATTGAAGCCGACTTTACGACAAACTGGGACGCGGTCGTGAGCAGTGAGACGGCCAGAGTCGTTGCTCTTTACGCCAATGCTCATGCTTTAAACGACCGGGTAACAGCCGAAGAAGTGGCGGGTTTTTCGAATATCGATCTCATCGACCTTGATGATGAGCTGCAGGCCGCTCTTGTTATCGTCACCAATGCCACAGCTTACCTGAGCAATGTTGGTGCGTTTTTTGACACCGTAGAAAGACCCGAATCAAATTGATCTGAGGGAGAGCGTTGTGGCGATTGACGAATCAGTAAGTTCACTTCTGAAGTCCCCCCATGAACAGGATCGGAAAAAGGCGATCGGAATTTTGTGCCGCAAGTCAGACCGTGATGCTGTAATCGCGCTGCAGCAGATTGCCGAAGTCGATGAAAGTATTGAAGTTCGCTTTTATTCGAGAAAAGCGCTGGCGGCAGCAAAGGGCATGCGCCGGCCGAAGATCGATAATGCTCTATTGATGCTTGTTCCTGATGTACTCGACACCGATACATTTTTGCGCTTCGACGATGAAGAAAAATGTGCGCTGATCCAGACACTT
>MFYY01000052.1:23393-24982 GCA_001787855.1 Candidatus Riflebacteria bacterium GWC2_50_8
GATTGAACAGAATCCGCAAATGATTGCGGCGATGGTCATGGCTGTCGGCGCCTTTGGCTCCTCAACAGAAAGCAAGGTGCTCATTCCTTACCTGGGACACAAGGACGCCCGCGTGCGTGCCAATACTATCGAAGCGCTCGAACTGCTGGGCAACCTCAAGCTTTTTGCCTACATTTTTCCGCTTCTCGAAGATACAGACAATCGAGTGCGCGCCAACGCCGCCAGAAGCCTCAAAAGCATTGAGCCATTCACCAGCTTTCGCCTTCTGCAGGCGATGATTTCGTCGGGCAAGCTTCCTTTTCAGTCGTCAGCAATCTATGTGCTGCGCTACTTCGTATCAGATGCCAGCGCAGCTCTGGTGGCGCCGTTTCTCGAAAGTCCGCATAAAGAGCTGCGATTGCGTTCTGAACAGACTCTTCGCATTCTGGCCGGCAAGGGCATTGCGCGCGCGCTTGAGTTGACAGTTGGTCTGCCGCAAGTCGCGGAGCCAGTATCTCCTGAATCGGTTATCGAGGATATTGAGAACTATTCAGGAACGCCAGAGGAGCGCATCGAAAATCTCAAGCAGGCGTTTAAAATCCCGGATCCGCGCAAGCGCCTTGAAACAATTGAAATGGAAAGCATACACCTCGGAGGTAAGTCGGTAGAGCATCTGATTGGCTATCTTGACTATGAATCTGATCCGCTGGTGGTCGGAAAAATCTATATACTGCTTGGTCGCCTTTACGACTCCCGGGCAGTGCCGGTACTGCTTAAGGGCTTGCGCCATCAGGATGACCGTTGCCGCGCCAACGCAGTTGAAGCCATCGGAATGATCAGTGAACCAGCAAGCCTCAAGCAGCTGGTTGCTTTTCTAAAAGATCCACACAATCGTGTTCGTGGCAACGCTATTCTGGCATTGCGCTCGGTGTCTGATGTTGATATCACGCCACCGCTCAAACAATTGACCGAAAGCAGCGAAGAACTTTACCAGCGTACGGCGATCTATGTTCTTGCCGAGCTGCAGCGTGTTGAATTTTTTCCGCTCCTGCAGCAGTTATTGCGATCATCTTTTGCAACCGTGCGCAAGAATGCGCTTACTGCTGTCGGTGCCCTTGAAAAAGCGGGCTACCACTTTCCAAAGATGCAATCAGAAGGTGAACCTGAATCGACAATAGAGAATGCGAAAGAAGTTACCGTTGCAGATTCGAGCGTAAATGCGCAGCCGGCAAATCCGTCTGCGCACCAGGCACTTGCTGAGAAAGTCGTGAAAGAGCAAGACGTTATACCTGCAAAAGTTGATTTGCCGATAATGCCGGAGTTGCCAGCGAAACAGGCTGTCGCTCCGGTTCCTGGACATGAATCGGCCTCTTCTTTTTTCAGTCTGCGCAATGTTATTGGTATCGTCGCGATCGTTCTGATTCTGGCAATCATGGCTGGGACAAGAGTTGCAATCGATGTCAGCAGCGACCGTGCCGCAAAAGCCGTTATGGTCGAGGCGGCGCAGGCACATGCCCAGGAAGCGCACGAAAGAGGTCTGGAAGTGCTTGCCGGCATCTCACTGCTCGCGAATCAGGCCGCTGAAGCTCAAACCATCGTTGAGCAGCAAA
>MFYY01000053.1:0-1081 GCA_001787855.1 Candidatus Riflebacteria bacterium GWC2_50_8
AAAATCGAATCATATCCTAAAAAAGAAGCCTCCAAGATGAAAAAAGAACGCGAGAAACTTGATCGCGCTCTCGGCGGCATCAAAGATATGAAAGGTATGCCCGGCGCGCTTTTCATTATCGATCCTCATAAAGAAGCAATCGCCGTCGCAGAAGCCAAGAAAATTGGTATTCCGATAGTATCAGTCGTTGATACTAACTGCGACCCCGACAATATTGACTTTGTAATACCTGGCAACGACGATGCAATCAGAGCCGTAAAGCTGGTAACCAGCCTCATCGCAGACTCAGTCCTTGAATCACTCGAAGGCAAATCATTCGAAACCGTCAGCGAAACTGCGGAAGTCGAAACTATAATGGCCGAAGGTGACATCGACATGGCCACTGCTATCGGAGTAACCGTTAACAGTGAAGATGCTGAAGACAAACTGGTAATCGACTGATTACAGATTCAATCGAAAGGTAAAGCTATGCAGATTACTGCTCAACTCGTTAAAGAACTTCGTGAAAAAACCGGTGCCGGCATGCTCAAATGCAAAGAGGCTCTAGTGGAATGCAATGGCGATTTCGAAACCGCCGTTGACTATCTCCGCAAGAAGGGTCTTGCCTCAGCCGAGAAACGCTCTGGCCGATCCACATCACAGGGTCTGGTAATTCCTTTGGCCACCGCCGACAAGCGAACCGCTGCCATTGTCGAAGTCAACTGTGAGACTGACTTTGTCGCCAGAAACGAAGACTTCGCGGCTTTTGCCAACAAGATCGCAAATCTGGCTCTCAAAACCCCAACTGTTAAAACTGCAGAAGACCTCAACAAGCTGACTGTCGACGGTCACCCGTTCGAAGAATTCATTAAGTCAAAAATCGCCACCACCGGCGAAAACATCTCGGTAAGCCGCGCTGAATACCTCACTTTGCCCGCCGGCCAGCATGGTATCTTTAGTACCTACGTCCACGGCGAAGGCAGCATCGGCGTTCTCATTCAGGTCAAGGCCGAAACCGAAGCCGCCGCGAAAAACCCGGAATTGGATCGCTACGCCCATGAAGTAGCCCTTCAGGTTGCTGCCATGAATCCAATTGCTTTGT
>MFYY01000053.1:1110-6693 GCA_001787855.1 Candidatus Riflebacteria bacterium GWC2_50_8
GCCAGAGAACTTAATATTGCCATCGAGAAAACAAAAGCTGAACTAATTGGAAAAGCCGTTAACAAAGCTCTTGACAAAGAAAAAATCAATCCCGCTCATGTTGACAGCGAAGACCACATGAAATCTAACGTGGAAAAAGGCTGGATCGACCAGGAAACGGTAGACAAAGCACGAGAAATCATTAAAAAGGTTTCTGCTGAGGCTGCCGCTACCATGAACGATAAAATGATTCACTCAATTGCAGAAGGCAGATTGAACAAATATTTCATGGAAAGCTGTCTCCTTGATCAGGCCTATGTTAAAGATGACAAAAAATCGATCTCTGACCTTACCAATGAAGTGTCCAAAGCAATCGGCGCCAAAATAGAGCTGGTCGCCTTTCGCAGATGGGCCCGTGGTGAAGTCGCAGCTGGCGACGCCACTCCGGAAGAAAACGCCTCAGAAGCTGCCGGGTAAGACTGCTTGTTGAAACTGATTTCCAGAAAGTTAAGGTAACCTCGTAGAGACGCCTGATTGGTTCAGGCGTCTCTACCCCTGTTTAAAAGGAACCAGAACATATGACATCTGCCAGCGACACAGCAATTCGCTTCAAGCGACCTTTACTCAAACTCAGTGGCGAAATGCTTGGTGGCAGCGATGGATTCGGTTTTAATCGCTCTGTCCTCGACGGTTTTGCCCGCGAAATCAGAACTCTCACCGAAGCCGGCATTGTGCCCGGCATAGTTCTCGGCGGCGGCAATTTTTTCCGTGGCGCCAGAACGACTCTGCCAGCTCTTAAAAGGCATCGCGCCGACGCAATCGGCATGCTTGCCACTGTAATGAACGCGATCTGCTTCGCCGAACATCTGGAAGCAGCTGGCGTAAAAGCCAAAGTTTATTCTGCCGTTCCCATGCATCCGCTTGTCGCCGCCTATGACATTGATGACGCGGTTGCCAATCTTAACGCCGGTGTTACCTGCCTCTACGCAGGTGGAACCGGCAACCCTTATTTCAGCACCGACTCTGCCGCCGCTTTGCGTGCTATCGAAACCGGCTGCGATGTGCTGATAAAAGGCACCAAAGTCGACGGCGTCTACGATTCAGACCCGGTTAAAAACCCTACTGCCACCAGGTTTCTTAAGATCACCTATGAAGAAGTATTGCGAAGAAACCTTGGCGTAATGGATCTCGTGGCCATTACCCTGTGCCGTGACAATCGCATGCCTCTCAAGGTTCTCTCGCTCTCTGAAGCGGGGAACCTTTTTAAAGCCTGCTCGGGCGCCGCAACCGGCACCGACGTTATTGAAAGTTAATCAATCAGGAGGAAATTATGTCCCTGGAAACAATCATCAATGAAGCCAAAAACAAAATGGTGCAGTCTGTTGAAGTCCTCAAAAAGGAATATGCGACAATGCGCACATCCAGAGCGACGCCAGCACTGCTCAGCCGCATCATGGTAAGTCAGTATGGTCAGGAAGTCCCGTTGCAGCACGTGGCATCGGTTTCAGCTCCAGATCCGAAATCGCTGGTCATTCAGCCCTGGGATAAAACTGTCCTCGGCGACATCGAAAAAGCTATTCAAAAATCAGACCTCGGCCTGAACCCGCAGAATGACGGCAATCTCATCCGTCTGCCAATTCCCCCGCTGACCGAAGAACGCCGCAACGACCTGGTCAAGAATGCCAAAAAGAAGGCTGAAGAATTCAAAGTCGCTTTGCGCAACGTCAGAAGAGACGCCAATGAAGATCTCAAGGCCAGAGAAAAGAAAAGTGAAATTACTCAGGATGAATGCAAAAAGGCGCTCGATCGCATACAAAAGCTGACTGATGAGCACATCGACCTGATCGACAAAACATTCAAGGCCAAGGAAAACGAGATTCTCGGGAAGTAAGCTATGTACAAGATCACCGAAGAATGCGTATCATGCGGAACCTGCCAGCCGATATGCCCGGTCAAAGCCATTAAAATCGGTTTTCCCTATGTGATCACTGTTAAATGCACTGACTGCGGCAAGTGCGCCGAAGTCTGCCCGGTAGACGCAATTGTGCCGGGCGACCAGGAATAAAACTTGAACAGTAATTACCGGGCCGGGTGCCGACAATGAGCAGCGAACGGGAACAGCTGAGAGCAAAGCTCCTCGAAGAGCTCGACCATAAAAACATACCTGCTCATATTGGCATAATAATGGATGGCAATGGCCGCTGGGCAAAAGCTCGCGGCAAAACCCGCATTCATGGCCACCAGGAAGGTGCCCGCCGCGTAAAAACCGTAGTCAGATTTGCCAACGACCTTGGCGTAAAGCATATCAGTCTTTACGCCTTTTCGGTTGAAAACTGGGCACGACCGAGTTTTGAAGTGTCGGCGCTGATGCGGTTGATACGCGCTTACATTATCAGGGAACGCAACGATCTGCACGCCGAAGGCGTTAAATTCAGGCTGCTCGGCCGCATGGAAGAGCTGGCTCCTGAAATCATCAGACAGGCGAATATCTCAACTGAACTGATGAAGGACAACCCGGGACTCTCGCTTAACCTGTGTATCAATTACGGTGGCCGCGCCGAAATAGTCGATGCGGTAAAAGAGATCATCAAAGCCGGTTACCAGCCCGAAGATATCAGTGAAGAGCTGATCAGTCGCCATCTATACTGGCCGGAATTGCCAGACGTCGACCTGATGGTCAGAACCAGCGGAGAAATGCGCACCAGCAATTTTCATCTCTGGCGCGGCGCTTATGCTGAGCTTTATTTCACCCCGGTTTTGTGGCCGGATTTCGACGATGTTGAACTGCTCAGCGCAATCGCCGCTTATCAGAACCGCGAACGACGTTTTGGCAAAATCAGCGAACAACTTTAAGGAACAGCCATGTTAGCTCGAATACCGGTCATACTCTTCGGAATACCTGCGGTTTACGGTTTGCTTGTCGCAGCCGGGGACGAGGTCAGAATGCTATTTCTCGCCCTCATCTGCATTCTTGGTCAATTTGAGCTTAACCAGATGCTGAACCGCGACAACGGCGGCAAACCGCTGATTGAATGGTCGGGCACGCTGACAATGCTTTTGGCTGCGCACTTTTACCAGGCACCGGGTCTGCTGCTGGGATTTGCTCTGTCAGTCATCCTGCTGGTGATGTTTACAGTTCTACGCGGTCTTAATGGCGACAACTGCCTGCGCTTCATGCGCGGCCTGTTCAGCCTGGTTTATCTGCCATTCTGTCTGGCTTTTTATCTGATGCTGGCTCGTGCCGACAGCGGTTTAACGCTGTTCATCATACTGGCAGCAGTCTGGGCACTCGACATGGGTGCTTATCTCTTTGGCATGAGCATTCGCGGGCCGAAACTGGCGCCGGCAATCAGCCCGAACAAAACGATTTCAGGCGCTGTCGGCGGCGCAATCAGCTGCGCGGCTTTTATAATCGCGGCCGGGCACTTCGAACTGCTCAAGCTTTCCCAGCCCCGGCTGATTATTATGGCACTAATCATTGCCACAATCGGGCAAATTGCCGATTTGTTTGAATCTGTTCTTAAACGCGAGTCTGCAGTAAAAGACTCTGGCGCTCTTCTTGGAGCACATGGCGGCGTTCTCGATCGTATCGACAGCGTATTATTTCTCGGGCCGCTGTGTTATGCTCTGGTAACTTTATAAATAAGTCTGGAAAGGTCATTGGATGTTAGCTTTTCTTTATGTCGCCGTTAAAACTATAATCTCAATATGTTTCGTACTGGTGAGCATTGCACTGGTACATGAACTCGGTCACTACATCACCGCCAAGCTCTGCGGCATATGGGTGCTTGAATTTGCCATTGGCTTCGGCAATCGACTGATCAAGAAGCAATGGGGTGAGACGCTTTATTCGTTCAGACCCTTTCCACTCGGCGGATTTGTCAGACTCGCCGGCATGGATAACGCCGAAGAAGAAACGCCGGAAGGCGAAAAGCCTGAGGTTGACGAGGATTTACCAGTAGTTCCGCCTGATCATCCGCGCAGTTACCTGACCAAACCAGCGTGGGCCCGTATCCTTGTTCTTTCTGCCGGCTCGATCATGAATCTGTTCTGGGCGATCATTTTGTTTATCTCGATCTACACGATTTCTGGCGGACCGCTGACTAACATCGCCGTTATCGAAGCTGCTCAGGGCAAGCCCGCTTACGAAGCCGGTATTCGCGCTGGCGACATCATCACCGCAATCAACGATGTCAAGCTCAACGACTGGAGCGACGGCATCGGCATAATCAATCTGGCCGGTGGTAAGGAAATAACCCTGAGCGTGCTGCGCAATCACCCGATCCGCAAATCCGCAGCCGGCGGAGCAATAATGCAGGATGACGTAGCCGCAACTGATCTCTCTTATGAAATACATGATCAGGAAACGCTTAAGTTCAAGGTTGTTCCTGAAGGCGAGCCAGGTTCAGCACGCATCGGCATCAGCCTCGCTCCAAATAACTTTGATTTTCAGGTATTACCATTCTCAAAAGCTTTCAGCAAAGGCGTTGTCGATGGTCTGAGCGTAATTGAGCAGACAGTAACCGGTCTGTTTAAGATGTTCACGCGCCAGACTCAGGCTGACGTCGCCGGGCCGGTCAAGATTATGAAAATGATCAAGGACCAGTCGTCAAAAGGTATTTTCGACCTGCTTTATCTGACCGCCATTCTTTCAGTCAACATCGGCCTGATCAATCTTCTGCCGCTGCCGGTGCTTGATGGTGGTCGTATCGTCTTCGTTCTGCTCGAAGTTATCTGTGGTTTTATCAATCGCTTAACCGGCCTCAAACTGGCAATTACGAGCAAGGTTGAAGAAACCGTGCATTTTGTCGGAATGATAGCGCTGCTCAGCCTTCTGGTATTCGTAACCTACAAGGATATCGCCAGTTTCTTCTAAGGATTTCCGATTGCGAAGCGGCGTCGGAAAGGCACTTCGATGCCACCAGCAGAAAATCTGAATTCTGCATTGCCGGCAAGTGTGGTCATCTTCAGGATGTCGCTGGCAAGGGAATCATTGCGGCTCGACAACGCGGGCAAAGCTGCCTGGTTCTTTCGGGCAGCACTGTTTTCAATTACTTTCTGCAGGCCACGCCTTGTCATAATTGAATCTGCCTGACACCATATCGGCACGGTTACCGCAGCATTGCCCTTGATCAAGGTCTTTGGCATAACCGAAGCATCTTTGGCAAGGGTATATCCGCTCAATGACATCGTAAAATTCAGATTTTGCAGCACCACATCGACAGGCAGCCGATTATGAATTCTCAGGTTGATATTCGCCCGGCTGCTGCGATCGGTAAGACTGGCAGGATCAATAGACACCCGCTCGACACTTATCGACAGACGTTCTCCGGCTTTACCCATAAAGTAATCGAGTCGCCCGAAAAAAACGATGAAAATCAGACTGAATAAAGCAAGGGCGAGCATAAATGCAATGGCGACAACCTTGAAAAACTTTTTCAGGCCTCCCCCACCCGTGCTTTTCGCCCGAGACGGACGGCTCTCTGCACCCTCGGTTTTTCCTCTTCTATCCTTGGCACGCCGATCGTTTCGGTTTCTTCGGTCACTTTCACTTACTGTCTCTCGACGGCCTTCCGGTTTTCTTCTGTTTGTTTTCATTGAACT
>MFYY01000053.1:6706-6984 GCA_001787855.1 Candidatus Riflebacteria bacterium GWC2_50_8
AACATATCGTTAATATGTCGATTTTTTTCCAGTAAAACCTACGGTATTTTTAACCCAGGAGCAGATGAAATTATGGAGTCCGGGCAGACCCCACGACCATTGGCCTGCAGCGTCAGAGCAGTCGTTTTTCTCAATGGCGACTATGATTTGCCGACGGATTTTTTCAAGACAACCAGAGAATACGCGACATTCGACTATTTCTGTGCTGATGGCGGCGCCAACCTGGCAGTAAGAATCGGAATAGTTCCTCAGCTGGTAATCGGTGACATGGATTCAAT
>MFYY01000053.1:7000-7321 GCA_001787855.1 Candidatus Riflebacteria bacterium GWC2_50_8
CGAAAACTCGAAAAACTCTGCCAGTTTATCGAGCTGCCAGCAGACAAGAACATCAGCGATGCCGAAGCACTGTTGGCCTGGCTTAAAGGGCAGGGCTATAACGATATCCACGTGTTCGCAGCGACCGGTGGCAGGCTTGACCAGACCATGTTCAATCTGCAGCTGTTGCAAAAATTTCCGCAGGCCCGAATAATAACCCGCGACGAAGAGATTTGTTTCATCGACAAATCGATCAGCCTTCGTGGCAAAGCAGGTTGCCGCGCCTCGCTTGTCGCAACAACCGCTACTGTCAGCGGCTTAACGCTTGAGGGCTTTGAATAC
>MFYY01000053.1:7330-11619 GCA_001787855.1 Candidatus Riflebacteria bacterium GWC2_50_8
GCAATGTTATAATCAGTGGCAGCGCCAAAGTCAGTTATCATACAGGCGGTCTGTTGCTGATTATTGAGCGAAATGCGCCACCGCCTGAAAAATCGCGGCGCGGACTGCATCTTGTGAAATAAAAGAGCTTTTCCTGAGGACAATTATGAGTAAACTTGTGATGAATTCTGAAAACGAGATCCCGCTGCGCCATGAGTTTATATGTACCGGCTTTTTCGAGAGGGTTGCCAGCTGGGCAAGATTTCTGTGCCTGAGCTTTCTGTTTCTGCTGCTGCTGACAACTGCTGTCAACCTGATCTATCCGTTTGCCATAGATCCACCGCTTTTCTATAACCAGTTGCTGTTTTTTCTGCTTGCCTGCGCAGCTTTTGAGATATTTGCCATCCCTATTGAGGCAATAAAAGACCACTGCATCATAGACCTTCAGAAGACCATGGTGGTCAAGATCTATAATCGCTACCTGTATACCAGGGTTGAGGTTCTGGCTACCTTTGACAAGATAAAGTCAATTGGTGTGTCTGCTCGACCGGAGCCGATGTTTAAAGGCGTTTTTTCTGAAACGCCCAATCGTTTCGCCATCTTGATGCTTACCGAAAAGGGTCAACTCCACCGCCTGACCGATTACAATCTCGGGCTTGATGAGGCAAATCGCCTTGTTAAATCCCTTCATGAAAGCTATCTACGGCATATAGACGTCGTGTCAGGCACTGAAAATTGTGAACTCTGCCTCGACCGGCATATGAGCAACTCTTTTGTTCAGCGGCCATGCCAGCGTTCTTCGCTGACACTTATTGATGCGGCACTTATTCCATCATTCCAGGCGGCACTTGGCACCATACTGGTTGCTGTTTTAATCGCCATAACCGCCATGGTCGGCGATTTTGTGTCTGACCGGCTGTTCAACACCAGCCTGAAAATCTCTCATCAGCCAATCTTTCAGCTTGTCCTCGCACCTGCCCGTCCAGAAACTGAACAGCAGATACTCACACCACCAGAAGGGCCGCCACCAGCTTTACCGTTCACACAGACACAAACTGTTTCGGCCGTTATAGCAACAGCGACCAGAAGCACTATCGAAGTTTCTGCTCCGGCGGCCACCGCGCAGCAGACTTCAACAACAGTTCCAGACAGTATAGAAATCGCTGCAGTGTCAGCCGAAATAAAGCCTGGCCAAAGCATCACAGCCATCCCGCCACAGACAGGCGCTGTCGACAATTCTTCCAGGATTATACCGGACGACAAAGTTACACCGCCGGCAGTTGCTGACATTAAGCCAGTTGCAGTGGCAACAGCAGAACAGACCACGCCGCCAGATGCTTTTGCACTCATACCTCCACCTGTCGATTTCATTGTGGTTGTCGACGAATCCAATACAAGTTCGGCACCAGAACAAACCGAACCTGTTGCCAAACCTGTTGCAACACAGAGTCTCCCGCCGGTCACTGACAGTCCCTCGCTCAGACCCGACACCAGAATTGCACAAAAAACGGCTGAAAAAGTGGCAGTTAAAGCAGAGAAAGTCAGCGCTAAGAGGACTGAAGCGCCAAAGGCTCTCGTTCCGGCTCCGGTTCTGATGCCACTACCCAGCCGCATTCCAACATTCGACGAAAACGCCATACTGTCACCCGAAGTTGCTGCCGCCGAGGTCGTGCAACCCGTTAAAATGTTTGTTCCCCCACAAATCGGCTACCATGCTGGCGACAAAAAGACTATCCCCGTCAGTCCGGCACGACCGCAGCCCGAAGTTATTTTTGCAAAAACCACCGTGCCGACCGCTAATTCTGATTCCGACTCTGTAAATCCCCGAACAGAGGTTGCATATCTTGCAAAACCGCCGGTTAAGCAGGCCACAGAAACTGCCGCGAGCGCTCAGAGCCCTGCAATTTCAGCTGCCAGCTACATCGGACAAAAAGTTAATTTTGCTTTAAATTCTCTGGGAAAGCCATTAACCGCAATAAAAACAACAACCGGGCAGCAACTTATCTATTCCGGCATAACACTGCTTACTGATTCCATCAATGAAACTATTGTGCAGGTCAATCTTACTGGCAGACAGAGTAAAAAGATCGGAACACTTGCCACTCAAGAAGGGCTGATGGTTGGCAGCCTGGTGCGCGAGGCCAAAGCGCGGCTCGGCATTCCGCAGCAAAGAGCTAATTCGCCCGGACTACATTTTCCGACACGCGGTATATCAATTTACCCGTTGCCCGGCGATACTGAAAAAATCGGATCAATACAGATCTATCAATCTAGAGCGCAGACTGGCCATTAAAAGCGTATAATAAGTTAACACCACCGGCGGCTCAGGGCACATTATGAAATTTAAAAAAAAAGATCCATTTACCACATACGCTAACGCTCTTACAATGGGCGTTTTTATCGTAGTCTGGTGCATAATATGCCTTTACCCAGCCACCTGGCATATTACAAGTGATGGAGCCTGTTACCGTCGCTATGGAACCTGGCGGGCGTCCTCTTCTGGAGTTGGCGACTTCACCCTGCCTTTTTATGATGCCTGGCACAAAACCAACTATCCCACTCATAATGCGGTACTTCGCGACAATATCTCCAGATTGACCAGCATCCCAAAAGATCGGCTCAACCCCGACCAGCTCGACAACTTTGGCATGACTCCGCTTGCTTATGCCGCCAGGTCCGGGTTGAAAGATGCGCTGCACTATCTTCTCAGCAACGGCGCGAACCCGGATATCAAGACTTTCCGTGGCATGACAGCTTTGCTGCTGGCCGTAAACCACGAACGCCGTGAACTGGCCCTGATGCTGCTAGAATTCGGTGCAAACGCCAGTATTGCCGGCTTATCCGGAGTTGCCCCGGCACATCTTGCGGCAGAGAAAAATTATGACACTATTCTGGCTAAAATTTCAGAACTGGGCTACAGCCTTGATATCAAAGACGCCAAAGGTCTTACCCCTCTTGACTACGCGATCAAAAAGGGAGCAATGAAGGCAACCATACAACTGGCTGCCTCGGGTGCAGAGTGCAGCTTTTCGCTGTCGCCTCGCAATGATAATATAGCGCTATTCCTCAAACGATGGCAGGAAGCAGGAGTCACTCCATTCATCATGCCGATCATGGCGGAATCAGATATAAATTACGACCGAGCAATTCGCGAAGACTCAATTCCAGCAGAGTTACCAGTAAACGTCAAACCGCACACATTCATAAATCGAGGCGAATAATGAAAACCTACCACGATCTACTCAAAAAACTCATCATATTCCGTCAGGAACGCAACTGGGAAAAATTTCACACGCCGAAAGACCTGTCGATGGCAGCAGCTATTGAAGCGGCTGAGCTTATGCAGGAATTTCTCTGGAAAAACGAAGAAGAGGTGCTGGCACAGGTCAGCCAGAACAAGGAACGCTTCGCCGACGAGATTGCCGACACTGTCGTCTACCTGATGCTCCTCGCCGACGACCTTGGCATCGACATGTACGATGCCATAGAGCGCAAGATGAAAAAGAATGCAGAGCGTTACCCGGTTGACAAATGCCGGGGCAAGTCAACCAAATATACCAATCTCTGAAAATCTTTCAGAGATCGATTTTAAACGGAACTATTGTCATCAGAGTGCCCAGAATAGCGTTCGCAAGAACATTGCTGATAAAATACGGTCCGACAATCAGCCCGATGCCACAGATCAGGTATAACGCCTTCGATTGCTTCTTGCCGTAGATAAAAAAACCGGTTCCAATGGCGCCCCAGATCATGCTTAGCATCATCGAGGTGCCTTCCCAGCTATCATCGGCCTTGGCCTTGGGCGCATCTGTCTCAGGCTCTTCCATCAGCTTTCTGGCTTTATCAAGTTGCCCCTCATAGGAGAGCTCCCCGGCCTTTTCAAACAAATCACTATCCTTGGCCTTACCGGCATTTAGCACGCCTGCAAAGAGAGCAAACATTACGAGAACCAGCAATATTTTTTTCACAGTATTCCTCATTATTACACGAGAATGATCAGGTAGTTAACTATAGCACTTTCGGCGGTCGGCAGAACGGAATTTTTTACCACTGCAGTTTTAGCCTTGGTTCTGACTGGACTTTACATCGATATTTTGCTTTACTGATAGATAAATTCGGCATATCATTCGGCATTAGCCGATTTTGGCTGATCCGCTTATTATGACACACAACAAATTCAGATTTACCATGGCTCTGCTGCTTGCCCTTCTGGCAGTCACCGGCTATTTATCGTTGCATATCGGCACGATAAAGATCCCGTGGTCGGCAACTTTTGTGGGCTTTGACGCAGAAAGCCTCGACGTCAGTCC
>MFYY01000053.1:11647-13580 GCA_001787855.1 Candidatus Riflebacteria bacterium GWC2_50_8
CGCAGCTCTGGCGGTTTCTGGAGCCGCTTATCAAAGCATGTTCATGAATCCCCTGGTCTCACCAGCCCTGCTGGGCGTTTTGGCGGGCGCAGCATTTGGAGCCTCAATGGGGATGTTGCTGAGCAAAAGCATGCTGGCAGCTCAGCTGAGTGCCTTTGTCTTCGGGACTCTGGCGGTCGGACTGGCAGTTTTTCTTGCGCGATTTTTCCCGGGAAACCGGCTGATCATGTTGATAATGGGCGGAGTGATCAGTTCCTCGCTTTTCACTTCGCTGCTTTCGGTCATCAAGTTTGTCGCTGACACTCAGAACGAGCTGCCTGCGATAGTTTACTGGCTTATGGGAGGGTTTTCTGCGGTAGCGAGTTCAGCAGCATACATGGTGCTGCCATTCATTCTTCTCGGCATCATATTGATCATCGCAATGTCAGGCTACATGAATGTTCTGAGCATGGGAGACGAAGAAGCCACCAGTCTTGGTATCGACGTAAAACGAATCAGAACGATATTGATAATTATAACAACCCTGATCAGCTCTTTAACAGTCGCGCTTGGCGGCATGATTGGCTGGGTAGGCCTGATGATTCCACATATTGCCCGCATGATCTGTGGACCCAATAATCGCCGGTTGCTACCCATGTCGGCATTGATTGGCGCAATTTACCTGCTGATCGTCGATAATATCTGCCGGGCGGCCTTTGCCGGCGAAATTCCGATTGGCATTATGACCTCACTGATGGGCGTGCCGTTTTTCATTCTGGTTCTCAGCCGCACCGAAAGCAGGTGGAACTGATGTTTCCGATCAGCGTTGAAAATCTCAGCTTTGCCTGGGGCAGTCATAAAGTGCTCGAAAATGTTTCTTTCAATATCGAAGCCGGCACAGTAACCTCTATTCTCGGGCCAAACGGCAGCGGCAAAACTACTCTGCTCAAAATACTGCTCGGCTTTCTCAAGCCGCTTGGCGGGCGAGTCATACTCAACGATGCCGACCTCGCAACGCTTGATTTAAGTGCGCGGGCAAAAAAGATGGCCTATGTACCACAACGTCATTCTGCAGTTTTTTCATACTCTGTTCTCGATGTAGTCGCGCTGGGCCGCATACCCTATGCTAACGTTTTCTGCAAAATTACCGATGCCGACTACCAGCTCGCCGAAGACTGCCTGAATCAGCTCGGAATAGCACAACTGGCCAGTCGACCGTATACAGAAGTCAGCGGTGGCGAGCAGCAGCTGGTACTTATCGCCAGAGCACTGGTGCAGCGCGCCGAAATACTGATCATGGACGAACCTGTATCCGGCCTTGACTACGGCAATCAGCTGATGCTGCTCAAACAACTGCGAAAGCTTGCGCAGAGCGGAATCACCTGCATAAAAACCACACACTACCCGGAACACGCACTCTGGACATCTGACCGCGCCATTTTTCTGCGGGCGGGCAGGATTATTGCTTCAGGCATTTCAACAGAGATCATTAATTCAGCGACTCTCAAAGAACTTTACAACGCCGACATAAAAGTGGTGGAAAGCGAAGCAGGTTCGCATAAAATGCGAACCTGCGTGCCGATTTTCGATTAAAAGCCGACTTGGCGGCGATCAGTGCATAGTTTCTTCTGAACGTTCAGAGTTTAGAAATTCTTCTTCATGTTCGTAATACTCAGCATCTATACTGTGCGTTCGAGAGTTACCCATCGGATAAAGACTTCTGATATTGCCGCCCATGGTGAACAACTGCCAATCAGACTCTAAGCCATTGATGCTGGCCCGGAAGCGAAGCGCGCCTGGCACTCCGCCGTTTTTGCGTGCCACTTCGATGGCAATATGGCCAAGGGCCAGAATAGCCTGCACCGAGTTACCGATTGAAAAACCGCCCTTTGGTTTCAAGGCGTTAGGCAATGGGCCGTCGCCATCTGGGTCCCAGCTGAAGGAACCGGTAAAA
>MFYY01000053.1:13599-18593 GCA_001787855.1 Candidatus Riflebacteria bacterium GWC2_50_8
CAGGAACATTGTGTATGCTGTGACAGGCATCTATGCATCTTTGATAATCTTCATCAGTTTTTAACTTGCTCATGTCAACCACAAAGCCCAATCTCTTTGTCTTTACACCTTTCACTGCATGTCCGGACTCGGAAGCCTCAAGATTATTTTTGCTCAACTCATTAAAAACAGTTGCTCCGCTAAGCCCCAATATCGTTGAAATACCGGCTATTTTTAAAAATTGTCTTCTGTTTATACTCATGTCTTGTTCTCCTTTGGTGCAATATGGCAATCCCAGCAGTAAGGTTTCACCGCCATATAGTTGTGGCATTGGTCACAAAACTCTTTCTTGTTCGAATGGCATTTCATACATGTATTCTGAAGACTCATGTTAAAGCTCTGTCCCATTGAATTCTTATATGTCCTGATGTTTTCGCGGACAACCGAGTCTCTCCAGTCATTGAGCATCTGCATATGTTCAGACCTCATAAAATCTTTAGGCTCTACACATTTTTTTACTGCGAGCTTCTGTATCTCAGGTGTGTCAATTTTGGGGTCAGGCTTTGCCATCACCTTCCCTGTATTGCTATAGAAGGGGAAAAGCACAAATGCCAGAAATATAATAATACCGACAAAGATTTTACCTCCATCATATATTTTCATTATTCTTTGACCTCCTTTCCCGGAAGGGGTTCAAGGCGAAGGTCCTGAGTCCTTTCCTTTTCGCCTTTCATAACAAGGGCATTTGCCAAAAGCTCATGAGTGCCGCAGACCGATACATCAGGCACCCAATATTCCATTGCAGCCTTAAGCGTGGCCCTGTCAATTGCGCATACGTTTGCAAGCATGTTTACACCATGCTGATCGCGGACGTGTTTTACAGCATTTGCCCTTGGGAGTCCACCCTTCATCCTTAACTCCATATTTTCGGATGCGTTCAGGCCTGTGCCGCTTCCGCAGCAGAAGGTCTGCTCCCTGATCGTGTTATCAGGCATCTCATAGAAATTATTGCAAACACTCTTGAGGACATAACGGGGTTCTTCTAAAAGCCCCATGCCCCTTGCAGTATTGCAGGAGTCATGATATGTGACCTTAAGATGGTCATTTCTGCTCGGATCAAGTTTCAACTTGCCGTGCTTTATAAGGTCTGCGGTGAATTCCGTGATATGCACCATCTTGGTGGATCTTGCGTTTTCAAATCTAGTGCCTGTTATTGGAGAGGTCGGGACTTCCATAAAATCAGCCGGGCCGTTCCATGTATCCATATACTGGTTCAGTACCCTCCACATATGGCCGCATTCGCCTCCGAGTATCCATTTAACTCCAAGTCTTTTTGCCTCAGCATATATCTTTGAATTAAGCCTCTTGGCCATTTCGTTTGATGTAAAAAAGCCGAAGTTGCCGCCTTCAGAAGCATATGTGCTCCATGTATAGTCAAGTCCAAGCTCATGGAATAGCATCAGATAACCCATGGCTGTGTAAGTGCCGGGGTCTGCAAAGAGGTCGCCAGAAGGTGTTACAAAAAGGATCTCAGCGCCCTTTCTGTTAAATGTAGGCTCTATCTTTATGCCTGTCACAGTCTCAATATCATCAAGGAAAAACTCAATACTGCTTTTGATCGTATGCGGTTCAAGCCCGAGATGGTTGCCCTTCATATAGCAGTTTGCAACAGGGCCTGCTATCCAGTCGATATTCAGACCGAGCAGATTGAAGAACTCTCTGGCCATCATTGTTATTTCAGCAGTATCAATTCCGTACGGGCAGAATACCGAGCATCTGCGACACTCTGTGCACTGATAGAAGTAATACCACCATTCCTTCAGCACAGCGAGGTCGAGTTCTCTTGCGCCGGCAAGTTTCCCGAGCACTTTTCCGGAGTTGGTAAAATATTTTCTGTAAACAGATCTCATAAGCTCAGCCCTCAAAACAGGCATGTTCTTAGGATCTCCTGAGCCTATGAAAAAGTGGCATTTATCTGCGCAGGCACCGCACCTTACGCATACATCCATAAAAATTTTAAATGAACGATACTTCGACAGCTTGTCAGCAAAAGCTTCAAGAACAGTACCTTCCCAGTCCTTTGGAAGCTTCCAGTCCTCTTCAGCAGGTGACCAGTCCCGCGCATTAGGAAAATCAAGTATCTTGAGATTTTTACCTTTAGCGCCCCAGCAAAACATTCCCGGCTTAATATCTGCAGGGGTGTCCATCCAGTCCTTTTCAGGAGGATTAAGGTCGATCTTTGCAAGTTCTTCTGGTGTTGGAAGTTTTGCCATCTCTACTCCTTCTCGACTGGAATGCCAGCCGATTTCATTTTTTCTCTGAAGTCATCCTCATACTCATCATATGTATGCACATGAACAGGGTAATTCCATGGATTGATATGCCTTACTATCCGGCTGTTGTTCGCCAGATTTCTTGTCGGGCTGAGGAAGACACCTCCCAGATGCATCAGCTTGCTGAAAGGGATGTACATAAATAAAACACTTATCAAAAACAGGTGGATATAAAAAATTACCCCTATACCTTCCGGGATAACAGGATGCAAAGTCACCAGGCCCATGGCCATTTCCTTTACTCCGACAATATGCACCTTTAAGAAATACCTCATCAGCACGCCTGAAACTGCAATGCCGAATATCAGGAAAAGTGGGAAATAGTCTGCTGCCTGTGAGATATACTTCACCTGTGGGATAAAAACTCTCCTCAGGAACAGGAAAGTAACAGCAGCTAGGATCACTGCATCTGTTAAATAGAACAATGGCACTCCTACCTGCAGAAAACTGTCCAGACTCTCTGTTATGCCGATAACTAAAGGCACGCCCTCACTGAAGAATCTGAGATGTCTGATCAATATAACAAGAAATGACCAGTGGAATGCGAGGCCGGCCAGCCAGAGCCATTTATCCGAGCCATAAGATATTTTCGGCCCCTCCCTTAATTCCATCTTTGTATTTCTGAACAAAGAACGGAAAAGCAATACCTCAAGTGCCATCCTTGCCCATACCCCCATAGAAGTAGACGGGTTTTCGATCTTGCTCTGTTTTATCCACGGCAAAGATTCCTGCTGTCCGCATGTTGTCGGTATCCTGAATGGCACCGGCGAGCGCGCCCAGTCTGCAACACGGTAAATAACTCCGAGAATAAACGTGGCAACAGCGGCATATGGGATAACAACCCCGAAGATAAACTGCAGGGATGTACTCTTACCGCCTGCAAAACCGAGCAAAGCGAGGAAGATGACCGCGAAGAAAGAAAATAACATTTTCATTTAGCTGCCTCCTTTCGTATTTATATTAATAAAATCGTGTTCTTTTATATCCGATTCCTCATCTTTGATTTCAGTCAATAGGTTTGCCTGCTGCAGAAGCCTGAAAGTCATTCTCTTGACCTCATTAGCCTTTATCTCATAAAGCTTTTCCCTGCACTGCATATAAATATCAAAAGATATCAAAGCGAGGTTGTCTATTTCAGATTCGAACTCAAGCAGTTCTTCCGACAACTCATTGTCAGAAATTTCTTTTGCGATCTCGTTTCTAATTATTTTTTTCAGTAAAAAAATAAAGGATAAGGCCTGTGGAGGTGTAAAATCCTGGACAGCCCTGATGCGGATAATATTATCTAAAAAAGGAGAAATTTCATTTTTATCAAGACCTTTTAATAGTCCGTCAAATATATTTTCTATGCCCTGAAGGATAGTTGAACCAACAGGGTTGGCAAACTGATTTTTTTGTTTTTTGAGGAATTGGGATGTGTCTGGAGGATAAGTCTCAACAATATCGTCAAACCATCTGCGTAAAACAGCAGATTTTTTTTCTGACAAAAGCCTTTTAAGTCTCATATCAGATACAGGCCGCTCCTTGAGTTTTTAGCAAAAAATCCCTTTATTAGAGGAGATAACAGATCCGGATTTTAGAGGAAAAGATATTGCGCCTCTTAAATCTCTTTCATTTCTTTAGTACAGCAAATCTGTTAACGAGTAACGAGAGAAAAAGTTAATCTTCAACTCGTTACTCGTTAAATAAACTACACGCAGCCTGTCGGCTTTGGAAGACCGGCAAACTTACATGCTTGTTTTGCAGGTCCGCCCGGATAGAGTTCATACAGATATTTTGTGTTGCCTTTTTCAGGCCCCATGACCTTTCCAATTTCTTTAACGAGAATCTTGATCATCGGAGCGATCTGGTACTGCTTGTAATAATTCCTGAGAAAGTCTATGACCTCCCAGTGAGCAGGTGTGAGTGTCATTGAGTCTAAAGATGCTAAGTGCTCTGCAATCTCTTTTGTCCAGTCATCAAGATTGATAATATATCCATCATCATCAACCTCGATCTCTTTTCCTTGAAATTCCATCATTGGCATTTGTACTTCCCCCTTTCTTTAGTTTAGTTTTAAAAAATTTTTGTAGGGACAAATTCCCAAACAAGAAAATACAAATATTCAACAGCAATTAATTTAATGGATTTGCTTTTCAACTGTCAAGTTATCAAAAAGCTTTTCTTAAATTAAGACATAGACAGTAATACACATTCATACTTTCGGTCAAATAAATTATTTTTATCAGTAAATCATCTTTTGTTATCAGCATTAAGCTGCTCTTTTATTAATCTGATAAAAATATAGGTTGGCCCTGTCCTTCTGCCTCTGTCAGACAACTTATTCCTTCTTCTGTCAATAGTCATCTCCATGACTTCATAGTCTATATCAGGCATCAGACTCAAGGCCTTGTCCAGATCACCTCCGCATAAAAACCCCAGAGCATCAACATATGCATCACCAAGGTTATGTCCGGACTCTTCATAGACATATACTGCGTTACATTCACATTTCCAGCCGGTAAATGTACTGCCGAATTTCGTCACAATTTCCTGAGGCGGCATTAGCTGTCTGCTGCAAAAAGGGCATTCCAATCCATTATTGTCTGTCATTTAATTTCCTTTTGGTTCAGGGTTTTAACTGTTTGTTCTGCGATTTGTCCCAGAATCAGATTGTTTAGATTACCTGATTCATATATTTTT
>MFYY01000053.1:18706-20634 GCA_001787855.1 Candidatus Riflebacteria bacterium GWC2_50_8
GGTCTTTATCCTTTATGTATTGTCCAACCAAAGATGAGGACCCTGAGACCAGGTCAGGCCTTTTTTCACTTATCCTGTATAAGGCACGAAAGACCCCGGGTCTGAGAAAATCTTCATCATGAAAAGACGCAATGATCGGCGCTATATCAGCAAATTCGTCCGGGCTGTGCCTTACAATCTCTCCCAGCATTTCGGGTGCACTCCAGCCGATGCCACCTGACTCATCCCTCATAGTCCACAAAAGCCTCTGGACAAGGTTTCTTATCGATTCAGGGTGCTTTTTTGCTTTCTCCCCTGAAATAATGCCGACCGCCTCTATAGCCCTCCAGGCCAGCAGTTCCTTCTTGTCATAGGCCAAAGATATAAGTATTCTGAATATATTACCTTCTTTTTCAGCGGTCTTCAGCAGTTCAGGATAGTTTTGTTCCTGCAACAATCCGATTATTTTTTCTCTCAGAGACAAGTCAGCAGCTCCCTTTTCTATATTCCAGAGCCTTGTTAATAAGCCCTTCTGCCCATTCAGGAGACCCGTATGCGTGAAGATGAGTATATGTGGCAAGTACATTTTTATAACAAATTCCGTCCATTTTATCTCTTATGCCTTCACCGCGTTTCATCTTAAAGGAAAACCCCATGCCCTTTATGTCACCAAGTTCGATCACCTTTGAATAATGGAATTCATGTCCTTTAAGCTCAATCCCCTTAGAATAAAAAGGATTTTTCCTGATTATCTCTACAATTGTATATCCGTGCGCCTGTGGTTTTTTCTCAAGGCTGAATTTGATAGGGAAAACATCTGCCATAGGATATTCCTTATTCCCAAGAACAAGCGCTTTGCCAAGATACATCAGCCCTCCACATTCAGCATATACAGGCAGACCGTTTTCTATAGCTTTCTTGACGGAATTTCTGAAGGCCTTATTTTTAGCAAGAGCTATCGCATTTGTTTCAGGGAAACCGCCGCCTATGTATAGAGCATCGATATCCGGAAGCTCTTTCTGCTTTAATGCGCTGATCTCAACAAGTTCCGCTCCTCTTCTTTCGAGCTCCTCGAAGTTTTCCGGATAGTAGAACTGGAATGCTGAATCTCGCATAATTCCAATTTTTACAATGTGAGGAGTGAGGAGTGAGGAGTAAGGTGAAATTTTTTCTGACTCATTATGAATAATAGACAGCGCATCACGGCCTTTTGGTAAAGGCTTTGCCTGCTGTGCGATTTTTAAAATTCTATCAAGATCAAGATATTTTTTTGCGATCTGAGCAATAAAAGATATCGACCTTTCAACATCAGGGTGCTCCTGAGAAGGTGTAAGTCCCATATGTCTTTCTGAAAGAAGCTCATTACCGAGCTTTGGGATTGAGCCTACGACAGGTATGCCGCAGTATTTTTCTATTGCTTCTGTTACTATTTTTTCATGCCTTGAACCTGCTATCCGGTTTAAGACCACACCTCTGATATCAACACGGTTATCAAACTTCTGCATTCCGAGAACTATAGCGCCTGCAGTCCGTGTAACTTTAGTGCAGTCGAGTATCAGAACAACAGGGCTTTTAAGCAGTCTTGAAAGTTCGGCAGTGCTGAAAGTTCCTGCTGAATCCATTCCATCATAAAGGCCTCTGTTTCCCTCTATTACAGCACAGTCAGCATCATTATAATGTCCTGTAAAAGAGGAGAGTATTTTCTCATTGCTGACGAGAAAAGGGTCGAGATTATAACATGGCTGTCCGGCAGCAGAAGAAAGCCATCCTGCATCAATATAGTCAGGGCCTTTTTTATATGTTGCTATCTTCAGGCCTTTTTCACGCCATGCAGCTATCAGCCCAAGTGAAAGCGTCGTCTTTCCTGAACCGCCTTTTGTGCCTGCGATAATAAGCCTTGGGTAATCGGATTTTCCCAGAATTTATCTCCTTTTTTGATTAATGCGGAT
>MFYY01000054.1:0-1105 GCA_001787855.1 Candidatus Riflebacteria bacterium GWC2_50_8
ATCTTTGCCGAGCTGCCCAGGGTGATTGTGTATTCAGCTGAAGTCAGGTCTTGAGCTGTTACTTTTATCACCATAGCTGCAGTTACATCGGTATTTACCTGGTCTGCTACTGCTGCGCCGCCAGTGCTGGCAAGGATCTCTACGGTTGCATTGGCCGATACTGTCAGGCCGGATTTAAAGGCGCTTACTTTAGTTGCTGCCGGCACGGTTGTAACGTTGCCACCAACCAGGGTTCCCAGTGTGGTTGCAGTGATTATCTTGGCCGAGCTGCCCAGGGCGATTGAGTATTCAGCTGAGGTCAGGTCTTGAGCTGTTACTTTTATCACCATAGCTGCGGTTACATCAGTGGTTGTCTGGTCTGCTACTGCTGCGCCGCCAGTGCTGGCGAGTATTTCTACGGTTGCATTGGCTGATACGGTCAGACCGGATTTAAAGGCACTGACTTTTGTTGCAGCAGGTACGGTTGTGATGTTGCCACCAACCAGGGTTCCCAAAGTTGTTGCGATGATTGCTTTTGCTGGATTTGCGGCGTTGGTTACTGTAACCGAATAAGCCTGAGTTGTGCCATCATCGGCAGTGACGGTATAGGTCACTGCGCTGGTGAAGTCTTTGGTTATACCTGAAGCGGGGCTGAGACTTGCGCCTGAGTGTGTGATTGTCGGTTTAAGAGCCGAGCGGGCCACACCGAACGGCAGAATCACTGCAATGTCAGTGGCGCTGATTGTGCCAGTCACATCAGCTCCCAGCGCCGAGTTATCAGCTGCTGCGAATTTGAGAGCAGTAATAGCCTTAATTGAGCTCAAAACTGGTGTCAGCGTGTTAGTAACTGTTATGATGTTTGCTGCGGTGTTTTTGTTGCCGGCTGCGTCAAAGGCGATATTTTCGGGAACAGAAACTGTTACAGCACTGGCGACGGTTGGGGTTACCTTTACAGTAAAAGCCTTATTGGCAGTTACAGGAGTCAGATCGCTCAATGATGCGTTGCTGACTGATATGTCTTCTATAGAGAAACCGGTTACTGCTTCATTAAAAGTTATGCGCACCAGAAATGGTGCTGAGTCTGCGGTCTGAGTGATGTCGCTGCTCAGCGTTACTGTCGGACGCA
>MFYY01000054.1:1174-1975 GCA_001787855.1 Candidatus Riflebacteria bacterium GWC2_50_8
TGGCATCTTTGATTTCTACCGTTATGGTTGCCATTCCGTAGAAATCTGGAGCGGTCCAGCTCTTTGCAAAATCAGAAGCGCCGTTGGAAAAAGTTCCGGCTGTTGTTGCCCAGGTCGCGGTAAGAGTTGCCTGATCGCCGTTGTCAATATCAATACCAACTGCAGTGAAGGTTAAAACGGCTCCGGGGTCAACTTTGCTGACCACTTCATCATTCTGGCGGGCAATTAGAATAACTGAAGGCGCGTGGTTACCGGTTGCCGGGTCAGAACCGAGCTTTAAAGTTATAAAAACCGGTACAACTTCAGAAACAAATGGCGCAGTAAAGCTGGTTGAACCGTTTCCACCAGGCAACTGCACCAGGATTTCAGCTTCAGAATAATTATCAGGCAAAGGTGGGCTGGTAAAAAAGCCGTCTTTGCCCACTTTAAAGGTTTCGCCCCAAAGGGTCAGCACCGTATTCTCGGGCAAAAAGTTGCCTTCAGTGTCGCGCAGCTGGCCGGTTACTATGTTTCGCGCGGTTTCAAGGGCCATATCCGGCACTTCAACTACTTCTGGCGTATCGGTAACTTTAAGTTCCGCAGAGCGACATTTCATGGTTACCTGATCACCATCGGAGACAAAGCGAGTGACAACATGATGAACACCGGGCGGCACGTTATTGATCAGGTAAGATCCGCTGGCATCCGAGATGGTGTGATATCGAAGATCATCGGCGAGGTCTTCTATCCAGACTTCGGCCCCTGGCACCGCGACAAAACCCGCCAGATCAGCGGCAGCAATTTTTGGTTTAACCCCGGATC
>MFYY01000054.1:1996-7083 GCA_001787855.1 Candidatus Riflebacteria bacterium GWC2_50_8
ACTTCAGGACTTTGCCGGAAATCGAAGTTGCTGATGGCCCAGACAAACTCTCAGAGTCGTAGCCACCCCCAGGAATGAGCCGACAACCGGTAGTAAGAGCCAAAAACAATGCAATTACCGACATAATAGTTAGCAAAAGGCGGGAAAACGAAAACTGCCTTTTCGTCATAAAATTTCTCCTCTGCACCCTGAATAATCGATATAAAATTCTTTGTCAAACATAGTAGCATAAGATCTGAATGCTGTATGTCCGTAAAAATATATACAATATTTTGCTGGGAGCTTTTCTGCGGTTAACAACCTTATTGAAACGTTGATGGATTGATGGAAAATTAAATTATGCCGTTGGAGCTTGTTTGCCGTTGGCCTGCAGAAATACGACCCGCGATTCAAGCTGTGTTTCGCGAAAAAGATTGCTGAGATCGCCAAGGGTTTCGGTTGAGCCGATGAGAAGGTAACCTTCAGGATGAAGATGCCTGAAAATCTTACTAAACAGCTCTTCTCGCGGTTTGGGCGAAAAATAAATGGCGACATTTCGGCAGACGATCAGGTCAAAACGATCCGGCAACATAAATGGGCGATGCAAAAAAATCTGCTGAAAAGTCAGTGACTGTTTAAGAAAATCCTTTACCTGCCAGCTCTTTGAGTCGACTATGAAAAAGCGCTCAAGCAAAGCAGGCGGAACACCACGCTCGACCTCAAAACGGTTGTAACTGCCCAGCCTGGCAGCATCTATCGCCATTCTCGAAATATCGGTAGCGGTAATATGATATTCCTGCGCCGAGACACCCATTTCATGCAGAATCATCGCGATGCTGTAAGCTTCCTGACCTGTAGAACAGGCGGCACTCCAGATTTTCAGTTTGCGCTTTTCACCTGATTTTCGACATTGCTCAAGCAGACGCGGAAAAACAACTTTGCGCAACGCTTCGAATGGTGCTGAATCTCTGAAAAACGAGGTTTCCTTGGTCGTTATCTGATCGATCAGGTCTTCTCTAATATCGTTGCGGTCAGGTTCTCTTGCCATAAAGTAAAGATGACTGTAGTTCGAACACTTGTATTTCTTAAGCAGACCATGAAACCTCTCACGTATAAGATATTCTTTTTCTTCATTCAGACTGATGCCGGTCAGTTCATGCACAAACTGGCTCCACAGGGCAAGTTCATTACTATCCAGCTTTTTATTCACAGCCTGCTCTCCTGCTTGGCAAAAAGATCCTCAAAACAATATTTTTCCAGCTATACCGCGCTTCGCGCCAGTCTCTGTATTCCCGCCGCGATTGAGTTCAGTGGCAGCACTTCATCGGCCAGACCAGCCTCTGACACAACTCTTGGCATACCGCAGACCACACATGACTGCGCATCCTGCACAATTATATAGCCACCGGCAGCTTTTACAAGTCTGGCGCCCTCAAGACCGTCAGTACCCATCCCCGTCATTATCAGCAAACCAACGCGCCCGCTGAAACTGTTAACTACCGAACGTAACAGATAGTCGACGGAAGGGCGACAGTTGTTCTCCGGCTCATCATTAGAGAGACGCAGAACATATCTGCCACCAGCATTGCCTCTGACGAGTTTTAAGTGAGACCCGCCCGGCGCCAGATAAACACGACCGGGCTCGATAATCATACCGTCTTTAACCTCTTCGACCCATAACCCCGAACGTTCGCGAATACTGGTTGCCAAAGCCTCAGAAAACAATGGCGGAATATGTTGAACTATGATTACGGGAACTTTCAGCGGCTCTCTGATATTAGAAAAAACCTCGGCAAGCGCAGGCGGGCCCCCCGTGGAAATGCCAATCACAATCAGCCCGATACTTTTTGCCGTGCTTCTTTTGGCAGTATCGGTGTCTGCACCGCTTTTCATCGAATCAACCGGACTGGCACGACCGGCCGGAGAAGTTTCTGATATTGCAGGAGTCAGGCCATCCATGGTCCTGCGAATCCGAAGGCTCTCAATAAGAGCCTGAACTGCAAGTTTAAATTCGGGTTCAAGGCGAACCCTGGTCTCTTCTATGGTGTCAGCCTCCGGCTTGAGAACGAATTCAAAAGCCCCGGCACTTAACGCCTTCATGGTCATAAGACTCATGTTCGCAGAAGAACCGCTGACAACAATTACCCGGCAACCAGTCTGAAGTTCACGAATCTGCCTGAGAACCTCAAGTCCGTTCATGTCCTGCAGATTCATGTCGAGAATCATAAGATCGGGCTTTAGTGTCTGCGCCTTTTGTATGGCGATCTTGCCATTCGGCGCCTGGCCGATAAGCGCTATTTCCGGCATTTCCTGCAGAATATCACTGATAATTTTTCTGAAAACCAGTGAGCTGTCTACTACCATGGTGCGAAGCAATAACCCGCTCATGAAATCGCACCGCCCGATTCGCCAGAGCCAAGAAGCTCATTGAGCATCAGCAACCCGGTCATTTTGCCGTCGAGAAAGAAAAAGCCCGACACCACTTTTCTGAAGGCCTTTGGCAAATTTTCTGGATTAGCAGTCAGCTGATCAGCAGAAAACGGGAAAATCCCGATCAGGCTGTCGACGAGGATTCCCACCAGTTCTGGCCCTGACTGAACGACAAGAATTCGTGTTTCACCGGCAAGCGATTGTGGCAGCAAACCCAGCTTGATAGCGGGATCAATAATGACAATAACCCGACCGCGCAGATTGAAAACGCCTCTTACGTATTCAGGAGAATGGTGAACAGGCCTGATTTCAGGCGGCGCAAGCACTTCCTGAATCGGCCCGGCAGGAATCCCGAGCATGTTGCCACCGATACTGCAGATAACAACAAGCTGACTCTCATCTTCGAGCAGGCTTCCGGCCAGTTTCATAAAGTCTGTCATCAGATTTTAAATTTTCCTACCATTGAACGCAGCTGTTCGGCCAGCTTTGACAACTCACGGGCACTGGAATAAACCTGCTTGCTTGAACTGGTGACTTCGTTCGAGGCAGAGTTCACCTTTGCCACATCCTTGGCCACTTCCTGGGCACCCAGTGCGATTTCGGCCATGCGTATGTTAACGCCCCTGATTCCATTCGACGCATCAGAGATGCTGCTCGAAATGCTTCTGGTAACGCTTGCCTGCTGCTCGATGCTGCTGGCAATAGCTGCAATAATGTCGCTGACTTCCTTGATGATCTTGCCGATGTTTTCGATATCGCCGATCGCGTTGACCGTAACATCCTGGATTCCAGCAATCTTTTTGCGAATATCGATTGTGGCAGTCGAAGTCTGCTGGGCCAGCTCTTTAACCTCGTTGGCAACAACAGCAAAACCTTTGCCGGCAGCACCGGCGCGGGCAGCTTCAATAGTGGCATTCAGTGCCAGCAGATTGGTCTGCGACGAAATGCTGGTGATCGTTTCAGTTACCTGACCTATTTCCTGGGCTGATCTTTCCATCGCCTTGATGATTTCAGAAACACCGCTCGCCTGCTGACTTGCGCTCTGCGCAATGCGCCGCGCTTTTTCTGAATTGGCGGCAATATCGGTGATAGTGACGCTCATTTCTTCGGTTGCGGTAGCGACAGTGGTCAGATTCATCGTTGTCTGTTCCATGCTCGACGCCACCGAAACCGTATTGGAGCTCATCTGCTCGACAGCTGAAGCGACAAGCGCCGATCGGTCAGATGAATCGCTGGAATTGGAAGCGAGCAGCTCAGAAATTGTTGTCAGTTCGGTTGAAGAAGAGGCCAGCGTGTGAACGCCATCGTTAAGCTGACGAAACATCTGCAGAAGCTGTTTAACCATCAGGGCAATCGCCTGCATCTGCTGATCCTGACTTGAGCGTTCGCGCACCTCGACCGTAAGATCGCCATCGGCGACTCTCTGCGCAACAGCAGCAACACCACACAGAGATTCAATCAGGCAGTTGATGCTGTCTTTAAGCACATTAAACCGGCCATGATAATCTTCTGACACCAGCGGCGGTATTTCGCCACGGCTGAGGCGCTCAATATTGCTGGAAACCATTACAATCGGGCGCGAAATCGCCTCAAGAATATTATTCATTTCCTGCACCAGTTTGGCAAACTCACCGCGGTTGTGCGTCATCTCGCATCTGGCGGTAAGATTGCCTTCGAGAGCTGCCCGGGTAAGGACTCGGCTGTCGCAGATAAGTCCTTCAAGAGAGCGCTTAACCTCTTCGAGACTCTTATAAATCGTCTGAAAAAGCTCATATACCGGTTTTGAAGCCTGATCTGGCGGAGTGATATCCCATTGCCAGCTGATATTACCTTCGGCCAGACTCTGCAGACAAGCGGCAAGCTGGGTAAGCTCCCGATTCTGATACTGAAAAACCTTGATTGAATCCTGTGTCAGGATTTCGACTTCGGCGTGCGACTGTTCAGCCTTTTTCAGTAAATAGTGATGACAGTTCTCGACCCGGTTCAGGTTGTTATAAATTGCGGTCGCCATCATTTCGCATTTGCCGTAGCCACATGAATTACAGTTGAAAATGTCCTTCTCGTCATGCTTTTCCATCTGCAGATAGATTTTTTTCAGTTCAGCTTCGTTCGGAACACGAACTGTGTTGCTCTTGGTGCGATTCTCATAGCTGCGCGAATACAATCCGGGTTTCCAGAACTTATTTATCAGCTTCTCAAGGCCTTTGCGCGTTCGATAAACCGACATCGGGCCCCAGCGGTGATGCCTTTTCTGCATTTTCTGGTTGCGCTCTTCGACCAGGCGCTCAACATGGTCTGGAGTGCAGGTTTTGTTATCAGTTCCGGTGCCGCCATTACAGCCGAGATCGCAGTTAAGACAATCGACGAGCAGTGGCGCCTTCTTTTCGAGACGCAGGCGGTCAAGTTCGTTCAAATATTCATAAATAATGTGCGGGCCTTCAATTTTTCGCGTTACTTTGTGCACATCAGGGTTCCAGCGCTCGGCCGTTCTGAGCAGGCCTCCCGGCGTCGAAAACAGCACAGCACGCTCGGCCGGCGGGTTATCGTAATCAACTTCCTGAAAAGTTGCCAGGCGAATGTTTTCCTGCTCAAACCATGCGCGCAGATTCGACATCGTCACGTTGTAATCGCCCAGACCAGTCTGGACAAACTCGCGCTTCTTGGCGATGCATGGAGAA
>MFYY01000054.1:7117-14119 GCA_001787855.1 Candidatus Riflebacteria bacterium GWC2_50_8
CGCCAGCGACGGAATAAGCTCGGGGCGGTAAATCTCGGCGTAGTTGACCAGCGCCGGGCAGGGCTGCGCGATAACCAGATCGGGCTTGTTGGTTTTTATGTGTTCGAGATACGACTTAATGGTCAATTCGGCGCCAAAGCTTACGTCAAAGATTGCCGAAACACCCCGGGCCTTCAGCCAGCCATTCAGGCGCAGATATTCATTGGGGAAAGATACCGCCACAGCGGGTGCGACAACCGCAATCATCGGCTCACGGCGAGCCAGAGCGTCAACAAAACTGGCCGTATCGTCTACCGGCCGACGCGCGTCGTGCGTGCAGGCTTTAAGACACTGACCGCAACCGATACACATATCAGCATTTATCTCAACCGTATCACCTGAAGCATCATTGCAGAACTTCACCGGGCATGCGGCAACACAGGCATGACAGTTAACACAGTTATCCTTAACAACCTCAACAACTTTTGGCAATGGGCGTAACATCAGGTTTTCTCCCGGTATTTAGGTTCAATTTTGCGGCATGCCGCCGCCAGACATAGCTGAATTAAGCCATTCAGCCAGATATTGATTCTCAAGTTTCTGAAAGACCTCGACAATTCCTTCGGAGGCCAGATCTTTGGAAAAGTCGCCAGAGCTGGTGCGCAAAGCCACGATTCTGGCGCCGTTAAGCTTTTTCGTCGCACGCAATCTGCGAATATTGGCGAATTCATCCTGCTGCAAAATTTTTACGTCGGCAAACAGGGCTTTGTAGTCAGTTTGCGAATCTGCCAGACACTCATCTATTTCACGCCATGAACGCGCCAGCTTTACTGCAAATCCATGGTTTTCAAACTGCAGTCGCAGCTGGTTCTGAAAATAATCTGACTGTTCGAGAACCAGTACCCTGGGCGCCTTTTCCTGCACAAAAGCTGATTCATGACTGAATTCAAGCAGCTCCGGGCGCTCTTTCGTCAGGATTTCCCAGATGTCGACAAAAAGAACAGACTTGTTGCTCCAGACTTTCGAGCCGCCAATACCGGGCTGGCGAAGCACAGTAACATCAAGGTCAGGGTTCATCTCGACCACCTGAATAGGCAGTGCGGCAACCAGGCCTATTTCGCGATCACGAATTCTGACAACGATTACTCCGCACTCCTGATCACTGCGCAGAGGTTCAATCTGAGTGGTATCGCTGAGCATGAATACCGGCAGAATCTGGTCGCCGTGCTGAATCGCTTTCCAGCCGCCACAAGACACAATGTTTTTGAGCTGAATCTTGTCAAGACGTGAAACAAGAAACAGGGGCAGCACAAGAGTCTGCGGACCGCCATAACGAAAAGCCAGAAATGGAACGGTGTCAGCTTCGTTTTTTGCATCAGTAACCGTCTCAACCATGGCTGTACTGATTGCATGCTGACCCATTATATTAGCGCGAGCAGCAAGACCGAACACGTCAATAATAAGAGCTATTCGACCATCACCCATAATGGTCGCACCTGAATACTCTGACAGGCCCTTTAAATCACTGCCAAGCTGCTTCACCACTATCTCTTCGGTAAAAAGAGGCTTGTCAACGACAATGCCATAAGAGAAGTTGCCGGTTGTCACGATCACGACGTTGATGTCGCTGGCAGCATGGTAGCGACGACCGTTTTCGCGGCCCGGCAGATCTTGAGCATCAGCCTTACTGACCATGCCATGACTTTTTGAATGATAATGCGGCGAGCGCCGGTCTGCCAGACGCTGGCGGCGATCCGTCATTTCAGCGCCGGATTCTCGATCGGCAAATGTCTGCTCGCCACCAAGAAAAGCGTTCATCGAAATCAGCGGAAGCAGCTTGCCGCGCAACACCAAAACTTCCTGGTTGCCGATAACTTCGATTTTTCTTTTTACAAGTTCGGCCGGAATCAGCAGCATTTCAACGACATTCAGCTGCGGAATTGCAAAGATTTCGCCGCTGGTTGAAAGAATCAGCGAAGGAATAATAGCCAGAGTTAAAGGCAGTTTGATGCGAAACGACGATCCTTTGCCCAGCTCAGAAACAATTTCGACCTTGCCGCCAAGGTTATCAATGTTGGCTTTAACTACATCCATGCCAACGCCGCGCCCGGACAATTCTGACACTTTTTCTGCCGTCGACAGGCCGGGCAGAAAAATCAGGTTCTGTTTATCTTTAGTCGACAGGCCACGCAACTTTTCCAGTGACAGCAAACCGCGTTCGACTGCTTTGGCGCAGACTTTTTCACCATCTATGCCGCGCCCGTCGTCGGTAACCTCGATTATAACCTGGCTGGCTTCATAAAATGCCTGAAGTTTAACACGGGCAGGATTGCTTTTACCATTTCTAATACGCTCTTCAACGGTCTCAACGCCATGGTCAACAGCATTGCGCACCATGTGCGTCAGCGGATCGCCAAGCCCTTCTATCAGGGCTTTATCAAGTTCCACTTCGCGGCCTTCCATGGTCAGAAGAATTTCTTTATTCAACTGCCGTGAAAGATCACGAATCATCCGCGGAAATTTTGAAAACACCCGGTCAAGAGGCTGCAGGCGCGTCATCATGATGGTTTCCTGCAGTTCGGTGGTAACCTGACCCATGCGCTGTCCGCTGATGCGGATAGCCCGCATATCATTGCGATTCAGACCTTCGCGCAACTGATTGCGACTCAAAACCAGCTCTCCGGCAAGATTCATCAGATCTTCGAGCAGACTGACCTTGACGCGCAGAGTCGGCTCGGCCTTTTCCTGCACATGAATGACCTCGGCTTCGCCCGCGGCCGCAGCAGAGGCAGACGGTCTTTCTGCAACCACCTCGGCAACAGGAGTGTCTTTTACTGCGTCACCGACGCTTTTTTCTGAAGAAACAACATCCCCTGATCCGCCAGAAATTACCGGGCGCCCACTCGAAGACGATTGATTCTTGAACATATGCAAAGAACCAGGTGGCATCTCAAGCATATCTACGAGCTCGTCAAGCTCCATTTCTGAGCGATAAAGAATCTCGACCGGCAAAACACGCTGTTGCTTATCCTCAGATGCTATAAAAGCGTCAAAATCAAATTCACAAAGCATTATCGTGCCAAACGAGTCTAAATACCCGAAAAACTCAATAAGCGATTTGCCTGCGTCATCGATATCCCTGATCAGGTCGAGCTTGCCCAGATAAATCTTCCAGTCGCTGGCATGAGCCGCAGCGATCTCGTCAACAGGCAGTTTGAAAAGCCGCGGAGTCAGATCGGTGTCTGTTTCTGTCACTGCCTGAGTTTTGCCCTTTACTTTATCGAGAGTCTCGTCAAGGTTTTTCAGTATTTCTGAAATATCAATACTGTTGCTTCGGGCAGAGTGCTCGATCAGATTGCGCAGGCAGTCGAAACTGTTCAATAACAGATCAATCAGGTCAGTTGAAAAATCAATTTGCCCGGACCTGAGGAAATCAAGCAGCCACTCGGTTTTATGTGCAAGCTCAAACATCTGGGTAAAACCAAACATGCCGCTCGAACCCTTGATTGAGTGGGCAGCACGAAACACCTGATTGGTAAGGGCTTTACGTTCCTCGACAGAAGCCGATTCAAGTTGTAGAAGCAGAGGCTCTATGCCATCGAGATGCTCAACAGATTCCGCCAGAAAACAGTTCAACAGCTCTTCAGATTCGTTCTTTGAAAAAAATGTATTCTCGCTCACAGACTAACCGGGCTTGCAGGAAAGGGAACTATTTGCTGGACTGATCGATCTTCAGACCAACGTTTGCTCATCCGACCGGGGTTCCCTTCTCCAAAGACCTTCATATTTTTTGTGTACCGCCTGAACTGTTGTCAAAATATCACAGGCAGAAGCTTTTATTCAAGCTGTTTTTGCACGACTGGCCGTATGAAACGCAATAGTGTGCCGATGCAAACGGAACAGTCCAGCGCCGGGCGTGTAGCAAAAATGCAATATGCCGGCATGCTCTGAAAATCAGTCAAGATACTTTTTAACTGTGGTTAAAACACGCTCAGGATGCAGAGGTTTAACAATAAAAGTTTTTGCGCCAGCCGTTACAGCGGCTTTAACCTTGTTGCTCTGGCCCATTGCTGAACACATAATGATCTTAGCCTTGGCATCGATCTTGAGAATTTCTTTAACTGCGGTAATCCCGTCCATGTCTGGCATGGTGATATCCATGGTGACCAGGTCAGGCTGAAAAGCCTTATACTTTTCGACCGCTTCTTCGCCGGTTTCGGCCTCGATGACAGTGTAGTGATAATTCTCGAAAAGATGCTTGAGAGTCAGACGCACTATCGAAGCGTCATCAACAACCAGTATTTTTTTATTAGTCATGATCCAGCCTCATTTCAAATTACTACATACGCTTCTAAACCATTGTTTAGAGCTGATTATGTTTAACATGATATCAGGATCTGGCGGAAAATAAAAGCAGCACGATGCTCAGACAACCCAAACCCTGCCGGCAATTATTTAATCTGAGCTCGGTTGTCGAATTTTACTATCAACTGCAGCTCGCCCCATTCACTCGCAAACTTACTGACAAAAGAAGCCGACGTGATGACAATTTCTTCACCACGAACAATTCTGGGAGAAGTAATGTCGCAGTCATAGCCACTTTCAAGCAGTCTTTTGCTGGCTTCGCCGCCGATCATATTGCCAAGTTCGCAGACGGCGCTTTCAGCAAGCTTTCCGTAAGTGGGAACTGGCACCCCTCCCATGCTGGCCGAAGCGATTTTCATCGCCATGGCTTCATCGATCAGAATGATGAACTGCCCTTTAAAAGCGCCGGTAACACCTAAAATCGTGGCGACCCGGGCAGCAACTCTGTGCCCGTCAGGAAAATATTCGAGATCTGATTTAGTCAGGCTGACATTGTTAACCTGGAAGAATATGCTGGTTGTTGCCTTGATAAACTGATTTACTATTTGTGAATCCATTTTGCGTCCTCGTCCTATGTCGGTCTTGATCATAAACCTGACTTATCGCGCCATCCTCAAAAGACACTCCAACAATAGCAAATTATCACCTGCTAAGCAACAAAGCAAAACCGCCGGGACTCAGCTGAATCCCGGCGGTTTTGCTTTTGTCTGCTCTTGCAGTGGCAGACCACTGCATTCTCAGTGGCGACGATCTCTTGGATCACCTTTGCCGCTTCGCAGTTTCGGGCCGCCGCTTTTCATGCTTGCCAGGCTCTGCTCGAGAACGGTCAGTTCTGCATTCATTTCCTTGATCTGGGCCATTATAACCTGTGCGCGTTCCTGTGCATGCTCTCCACCCTCTTCATTCAGAATGCGCAGTTCTTCGTAAGCAGCGCTGATTTTTTGTTTGAGTTCCTTTATGCGTGCGCTGACTTCGAAAATGTCATGCTTAATGACAGCTTCGAGCAGCCCGCTACAAAAAGAGAACGCCACGACCAGCAATGCAACTGCCAACATACTTCTACGGGTAAGAGATTTCATTTCTGCCTCCAGGTTATTTTATTTCTCTCAACCTATCGACAGAAATCCAGCAAAAGTTAATAGTTTAGTGCAAAATCTGGCGGCGGGAAAAAATCAGCGTGGCCAGCAGGTAAAACGCGGCTGTCCAGAGCGAAATCGCCAGCAGTGACGAAAAAATACCTTCGCTGAGCAGGCCGGCTTTGCCTTCCAGAATATTTTGAATGCTCTTAACCGCAAAAAGATCGTCGAGATGGCGCGTAAAACACCATTTTGCCAGTTGATCGTAGATCGGATCGATTTTACTGAGCAGATTCGTCGCGATCAGATAAAAGGTATGAATCCCCATCAGCACGCTCAGACTGGTAAACGACATAAGAATCGCTGACTCGAAAAACAACGAAAACACGATAAAAAAGCCGATCAGCATCAGATTGCCAAAAAACGTCATTGCCAGCAATTGTATCGCAGAAGCGGTGCTGACCAGATACAATGGCTTTTCATCGGTAGGTAGACTGTCACGGATAGATTCGGGCATGCTCTTCAGCAAAGCATCTGACATGATCCCCGAGTTTTGCGTCAAAGTGCGTGCAATCAGCAGGTCGGCCTGCAAAAACAGGCCTCCAATAAACACCGCAAGCAGCAGAAAAATCATGATGGCAACGGTCTTGGCGGTAATCACCTGCCAGCGGTTAATCGGCGTCAGCAGCAGCATTTTCATGTATCCTCGGCTGAATTCAGTCGAAAAACTATCACCCACTACCAGTGCCAGAAAAAATGGCGCGACAAACGCAAAAAGCTTTACATGCCCGGTAAACAGGCCCTGCACTATCTCATATAGCACCGAAAACTGCATTTCGCCGAAACCAAAGCCTCTGAATTTAACAAAGGCGATCAACAATGCAAGGCTCGCAACCAGCGGCACCACATTAAGCGCAACCAGAAACAGCAGCGCTTTTTTACGGTTAAGAATCTTTTTAAGCTCGAATAGAATCAGAAACAGCATTCGTTTCATGCGCTGCCTCCCCTGTCTCCCGAATCAGATGTCAGCTTGATGAAGGTTTCTTCGAGAGATGCCTCATGCGGTATCAGCGCATTGACCTTGATGCCGGCAGTTACCAGTTCCTGGTTAACCTGCGCCGACAGGCCGGTGGTCATGGTAAGCAGCAGACCACGCGGCACGTTACTGACGCTGATACTCTGGCCAAGCTTGTCAATAAGACCTCTGGCACGCTCGATTTCTTCGTCAGGCAGGCGCAGTTCCCACTTTTCCTGGGTGGTGGCGAGCAGATCAGCAACAAAGCCTTCGCTGACAGTCACCCCTTTGTCAATGATCACCACATAATTGCACAGGCGCTGAACTTCATCGAGCAGATGACTCGACAGAAATATCGAAGTCTTTTCCTCACGATGAATACGCATGAGAATCTCACGCATATGCACGCGACCGGCCGGGTCCATGCCGCTGGTGGGCTCGTCGAGAATCAGCAGACGCGGCTTGTGAAGAATGCCGAAAGCTACTCCAAGTCGCTGCTTCATGCCGGTGGAGAAAGTGCCGAAACGCTGATTTGTCGCTTCTTTGAGGCCGACCACTTCGATAACT
>MFYY01000055.1:0-123 GCA_001787855.1 Candidatus Riflebacteria bacterium GWC2_50_8
TTTTTTGCCGGCAAGCAGTAAAAAACCGAGCAGAGCACGTCCAATTAGACCAGAGCAACTTTTCTGAACTGTCGGCACCTGATTGCGTCCTCCAGCAAAAGAAATTGTATTATTGGAGTATTC
>MFYY01000055.1:212-7102 GCA_001787855.1 Candidatus Riflebacteria bacterium GWC2_50_8
CCAGGACCGTTTGCATTTTCGCTCTGAGCTGGTAAAATAAAGGCAAAGGTCTATCAGATTGCGGAGGAATAAAATGAGAAAACTGGCACTTATTGTTCTAACAATGCTCATGATCTCTACCAACCCTGCGTTCTCACAGCAGGAAACAGCCACGGCAGATGACTGTCAAGCTGGCTTGTTATCAGCAGTGGGATTCGGTTTTCAGGGATCGGCATACAAATCGCTGGACATTAAGTTGTCGAACCCTTCTTTTAGCGGCATTATAGAACAGATAGAAGAGGAAGAAACTCCGGACGAAGCAGCCAACGCATCCGGCACCGCTAATGCAAGCTCAACTGAAGCGGTTGTAGAGTTCAAAAAATCTGAACTGCAGATGAAATATGACCAGAGGCTACAGCGCGGCAACCGAGCTGTTCCGGGTGGTGCCGACCAGCCTCCGATTCGCAGCGCAAGCGACGCCGACGGCAGACTCATGGTAAATGGTGTTGAATTCAAGCTTAAGTTTGTGTTTTACCAGAAGGACTTTTCAAGACTATCAGCAGACGTTTTCAGCGCTGCTGATTTTAAAAGCGAAACCGGCAGCCGAAGAACTTCCCGACTGCCGGTTCCGGTTGGCAATCTGAGACTGGAAAGGGCTTCTGATTTTGCAGAAAGTCATGCCTACATCGGTGACCTCAGCCTTAACGACGAAGCAGCTGGCGTCAGCGGCAAATTCGAAGTCTGGCTGAACGACTTGAACAGCAAATAAGTTAGACCTCTCATCAAAAGAGGTGCGCCATAAACAAAACGGGCAGTTTCATAATGCAATGAAACTGCCCGTTTTTTAACGCCGGTTACTGCTAACCTGAACGTCTGCTGGCTTCACCAGAACTTGGGATCGACTACGACGTAGCTGTGGTGTTTGTAGGGTCCACGTTTATCGTCACGCTTATCGCGTTTGTCATCGTGCCTATCGTCTCTTTTATCGTGTTTGTCGTCGTGCTTATCATATTTGTCGTGTTTGTCGTGGCGATCGCGGTCAGGATAACGCGGCCATGGCCATGGCGATGGCCGGTGGCGATAAGGATAGCGTTTTTCTCCAGTGATGATGATTACCTGTGGCTGAGGCTCTGGTTCGTAGACAACGGTAGTAACTGGTTGTGCTGGCGCTGATGAGTAGAAAAAAACAGGATCAGAGCGCCAGTTGCTGCGTCTTTCAAGATCATACACCGAAACCCAGCCACAGATCGGTTGTGACGAGCGACCGCGGCCCATATGCAGAACCTTGGCCGAACCAGACAGCACATCAATTACCCAGAGAGGTTCTCCGCGGTTAAGGCGCTGATTATCGATGAGTATGTAGGGCGCGGTGACAACGTAGTTTAATGTTGTTCTTTTCATGCGCCTTTCAATTTCTTCGGATTCGGCGATAGAAGAAAGTGAGCCACCACCACTGAGAAGCACATCAATGGCTTCGTTAGTCTGGGCGAGCATGAACAGTGCCCGGTCTTTTTCGGCCTGGGCGCGAGCAGGATCCGGGCCTCTTTCGGAGCCCTTCCAGGCTTCGAGGTAATTTTCGAGAGCGTTGAACTTGAGAACATGCAGATCGTGCAGGCGGCGCTGATAAGAGCCATAACCGGAGTAGCGCGAAGCAATCTGATTCATGCGTTCGTTATGCAGACGTTTGAGCTTGAGCGCCTCACGACTGGCCACGTCGTAATTGCTGTTGCTGAGAAGCAACTCCATCTGGTTGACAAAGTCATAATCAGCAAGAGAAACCTCAATCGGTGAGGACGTCTGCGGAATCGCGTAAACTGGCGCTGTCGGCGCGCTGATTACAACCGGAGCCGGAGTGGGAACCGTTGCAGCAGGCGCTGCGGGAGGATTTGCAGCAGGCGGCGGTGCCGGTTCAAAAGACCCGGCAACAGGTGTTCCACATGATGAGCAGAAATTGGCGGCGTCAGGCATCTGTTTGCCACAGTGATGGCAGAAAAGAGCAAAGGCTGGCGCTATCATACAAAATAGCATCAGGCTGAGAATCAGCACTATTTTTTTCATGGTTAACCTCATCTTGAGATAGAAAACTTCAGATTCGACCGCCCAATTATCGCAAACTTCAGCGTAAAAAAATAGCATGCGAATGTAAAATATTCTTAAGACAGCTCTGAGCTAAGCTCATGTTAGAAGAGATTGCTTCGTCGCTGCGCTCCTCGCAATGACCCTTGAGAAGCAGCATTTCAATATTGACAAAGGACTTGGCCAGAGTCGTTTTTTTGAGTGCGGTTATGAAGGAGGCGTCTTAAATCTGTGGGGATTTGCGTAATCAGCGGAGAATGCTTAACTCAGAGCGGTTTCTTTGAGCAGAGCAAGAAGGTCTGATGTCGAGATTCTGCCAGCCATGTCGCTGCCTTCAAGCAGGCTGTCAGCGAGTTCTCTCTTCTGATGATGCAGGGCGACGATCTTTTCTTCGATGGTCCGGCTGGTGATCAGGCGATATATGGTCACCGGGCGCTGCTGACCGATTCGGTGCGCGCGGTCTGACGCCTGGTCTTCGACGGCCGGGTTCCACCAGGGGTCAAGGTGAATCACGTAATCAGCGGCGGTAAGGTTGAGACCGAGACCGCCGGCTTTAAGACTGATCAGAAAAAGATCGCCATCGCCGGCCTGAAAGTCTTTTATGGCGCGCGTTCGATTGCGCGTCGGTGTCGAACCATCGAGATACTGGTATTTTATGGCCTTTTTATCGAGCAGCTTTCTGATAATAGCGAGATGATCGACAAACTGGCTGAAAATAAGTGCCTTGTGGCGATTTTCAAGCAACTCGTCAACGACAGCCTCAAAAAGCGAGAGCTTCGAGCTGGGAATACTAAGCTCGGGAGCTACCAGTGATGGGTTACAGCAGAGCCGGCGCAGCTTCATGAGTTCAGCTAGTATCATTATATGTTTCTGGCCGGCAGCAACTTCAGAATCGGTAATCTTATCGACAGCACGGCGCCGCATGCTCTCGTAAAGCGCGGTTTCATCCTTGCTGAGTTCAACGTGCAGCATAATTTCAGTGCGCGGCGGCAGATCCTGCAGAACCTGAGTCTTGGTGCGCCGCAAAACGAAGGGCTGTAACAGCCGTTTAAGCTGGCGCTGCACGAACTTGTCGCCCTGAGTCTGAATCGGGTTGGCAAACCTGGCGTTAAAGCTGTCTACCGATCCAAGCAGGCCGGGATTGATGAAACGAAACAGGTTCCATAGTTCGCCAAGATGGTTTTCGATCGGGGTTCCGGTCATGATCACCCGAAAATTGCCATTCAGAGCCATTGCCGCCTTTGATCGCACTGTCGCCATATTTTTAATGGCCTGAGCCTCGTCGAGAATTACAGTTTCCCAGCTTATCTCCGACAGCATTTCGATTTCGCGCTGCATTATGCCATAACTGCAGATAATCAGGTCGAATGCGCCAAGATTCGCCAGCGTCTCACGGCGCTGTGACTGCGCGAAGATAACCGGATTGAGCGTCGGCGCGAAACGATGCGCCTCTTCCAGCCAGTTCATGCACACCGACGTCGGTGCAACAACCAGAGCCGGGCCCTTTGCGGCCTTGTTCACAAGCATAGCCAGAGCCTCGACCGTCTTGCCAAGACCCATGTCATCGGCCAGGCAGGCGCCCATTCCAAGATAGTCCATGCGACTCAGCCATTGAAAAGCTTCAAGCTGATATTCGCGCAGGTCAACAGTCAGGGTCGAGGGCACAGAATACTGCATGGAATCTGCGCTTTTCAGTTTTTGCAGAACCTTACGCCAACGGTCATCGAAAATTATGTTCGGCTGATCAGAGAAAGCTTCATCAAGAGCCGATATAGCCAGTTGATGCACACGCAGCTGACCATGCTGACTTTCACTGAAACTGTAAATATCATTCAGACGTCTACGAAAATCCTCGGTTAAAGCAAGAAACTGGCCTTCGCCAATCGGCACAAACCTGCTGCCGCTTTCGGCATAAAGCTGCAAAAGTTTCTGCAGGTCGATAACCTTGTCTTCATCAATGCTCAGCTGCCCTTCGAGAGCAAACCATTTTTGTGAGCCCTCGACTTTCAGGCGCAGTCGATCGAACGACACCTGGCGCACCTTTTTAACTTTAGCGTCAGCCGGCCATTCGAGCACGACGCCGCCAGCATCGTTCAGCTGTAACAATAGTTCAAGGGCCTGATCAGCCGAAGCGAAAACGACGTCGATATTTTCAGGGCTTATTCCGGCGAGAATTTGCACCTGTTCTGCCAGTTCATGCAGCTGCTGTATTTCGCGGTCAAAATTTCTGACAGTATGGAGTTTGCGTTCTTCGATCTGAGCGTAAACCTCATGCATACCCTGAGCCGGCAGAAATGCCGGGCCGGCACTGCCGAAAGGTCTGACACGAATCTTGAGATTCAGGCCATCGCCAACTGGCTGCAGCTGAAGAAAAAGGTCTTCGCTGCAAGGTATGGTCTCAACCTGGGTCAAAGTTTCGGTTCCTTCGAGACTTGAGTGCACTGGCATTTTGCGGGAAAGCGCGGTAATAGTTGAGGCAAGCTGTGTTTTGGCGGCAGCCGGAAACTGGCTTGAAGCCTGCAGCAGCTTGGCGGCCCTGACCTGCAGATCACTGAAATTGTATACTCGCAGAAAATTATCAGACTCCTCAATCACCAGGACTTCTTTGCCCGAAAACTCAGGTTGAAATCTGAGCTCAAAATCTTCTCCTGGCTGCGACAGTATCAGCATGGGCTCTCCGGCTCCAAGCTGAATATGCGCCCGTGAGTTCACATCATAAAGATACGGGTGCCCGACAAGAAGCTGCAGAGCCTCGGCAAAACCCTTGTCAAAGTTACCCATCGCCTTAACATGGCAATTCAAAAACTGCCTGACAATCTTTTGATCCTGTTCGGTAAAATGGTCGGGAAACTCGGGTTTTTCACGGTTTATTACACCAATATCAAAAACCTTGCCAGCTGACCATCTGCCAGACTTAAGGCGAATTTTTTCGCGCGGCTCGATAAGAAAATACTCAACGTTGCCCTCAGACAGAGAATATGAGACGCCCCAGGTCAGCAGCCGATCTGGCTGATCTTCCCCGGCATCTGGTACCAGAACGTTTTTGAGAGAATCGAGCACGATCTGCCACTGCGGCCGCACCTCCAGCAGACTGGTCAACGGCCGACTGCCGATCTTGCTCCAGTCGGCAAGCGACTTGCGTTCGGGCGCCGTCAAAGCCACGCCAAGTTGATTCTTGAGCAACAGTGATTCACAGTAAGGCAGGCGAAAATTCGCACGGGCGGCGGCGGCGAGAACCTGATACAGCACCGGCAGCAAAGACTCATCGGCGCCGTTCATCCAGCAATACGCAAGTATCGTCAGCCAGAGGTTCAAAGGTGTCATATTGTCGCCGACCGCATCGTCGATAGACGCAAAAGGCGCCCTGGCACCAGTTCTAAATTGCACAAGACTGTTCATAAGACCATGTGCAGAATAGTTAACGCTGCTTTGCCGATTGATTGACGCCAGCACATCTTCGGCTCTTTTCAAGCTCGATGCGCTGTTTTCACCAAGAAGTGCGACCAGGTAAAAGAAGTCTGCAATATTATCAAAGCAGCCGCCATTGCGGCCATGAGCTTTTCTGGTCGTCCTGACGGCATTATGAAACCCGGTCAGTGCAGCGGCAGAATCACCACGCAAAAAATCTACGGCAGCAATTATTCCGCCTGCCTCAGGCTGCTGAGAAAGCTCAGCATAAATACGTGCGCGCTCGAGATCGCCAGACATCAGCTGATATTCTGCCATGGGCAGAGCACCAAACCGCCAGAAAGCTTCTGATTTAAGCCAACGCCGGTCAGAAAAGTATTCCAGCAGCTCTGAGAAACCATGAAAATAAACCTGCGAAAAGCGCTGTGCTGTTTTTAAAATGCTGACCTGGCAGAGAACCGGCAGACAGTCAAACCAGTCTGCCTCGAATGGACAAACAGCGGCCCGGAAAACCGGCATGCCTTTAAGTGCTTCGACCTCAGTCATTTCACCAATCGGAAAACGAGCTTCCGACATAAAAGTCATTTTGCCGCTGAAAAACTCCAGTCGGTCAAGCCGGATCTGCGAATAATACCTGGTTAAGTCAGCCTGCCCGGTGGCAAAATAGGCATTTTTCAAAAATCCCTGAACGGCACTGAGAATCGGCAGAATATGTTTGCGCAGAACCGCGCTGCGGCAGGCGATCTCGACGTATTCGTCAAGACAGCCAATAATGTCATTTTCAAGACTGACAAAACCTTTTCTGGCCAGCCCGCCAAAAATGTTGAGAACAACCTGAATGTTAAAACTAAAATTGTTGCCAGTATTCGCGAACAGAAGCCTGAGCACTCTGGCAAGATCAGCTGCCTCGATTTTCGTGTAAAAGAGCGCGAGAACCTCGACCATGAGCTGATCTGATTCGGAGAGAACATTAAACTTTTTTTTACACTCGGCGTAAAGTGCGCTGTTTTCTGGTTTATTCTGTTTCATGATTCCTGATGTGCGACCTGCCGACTATACCACCAAACCGTCGCCAGCTCAAGAGGCTATAATAAAACAACAGACACGATCAAGATTCAATCCCAGAAAAAAACATGGCGCGAAGCATATTCGCCGGCCTCGATACGCGTTTCGTAGACTTCGCTAAGGTTGGCGCTGGTCATCACCTCGGCGACACTCCCTGAATGCAGCACCCGGCCGCCTTTGACCATGATCACCGCATCCGCGATCATTGCCGCAACATCTGGTTCGTGTGTGGTAAAAACAATGGTTTTACCCTCGGCAACGAGTTCGCGCAAGATTGCGAGCAGACGGGACTTGTTTTTTATGTCGAGATGGGAAGTCGGCTCGTCGAGAAGCAGCAGCTCGGTTTGTTGCGCGAGCGAACG
>MFYY01000055.1:7151-9265 GCA_001787855.1 Candidatus Riflebacteria bacterium GWC2_50_8
TTCGTAATCCTGCTCAGCCGGCATCGAAAAATTGCCAAGGTATGGCGCCCGCCCGAGCAGAGCAAAATCAAGCAGACTGAAATCAAAAAATGTCGGTTCGAACTGCGGCACCAGGCTTATCTTCTGACCGAGTTCACGCCGGGTATACTCAGCAAGCGGCTGATCAAAAAGGTTAATCGTGCCGGCATCGGGCGAAAGCCAGCCCAGTGCCAGCATCAGCATGGTGGTCTTGCCGGTTCCGTTCGGGCCGAGAACTGCCACTACCCCGCCCCGCTTTATCTGCAGCGAAAAATCTTCGAGTACCAGTGCAGAATCTTTCTGATAGGCAAATTTAAGCTTGCAGAATTCGATTATGGACTGGCTCATTTTTTCACCCCGACCGAACCGCTCATCATCAGCACCATGAAAAATATTGCGCCAAAGAGCGAAGTGACTATGCCCAGCGGAATTTCCTGGGCAAACGGCACACGGCTTAAATTGTCGCAGACCAACACGGTCAGGGCACCGAGCAACATGCTGCCGGGAAGCGCAAAACGCGCGTCAGCACCGAACATGCGACGGGCCAGATGTGGCATGATCAGCCCGACCCAGGCGATGAGACCACTGACCGCAGTAACGGCAGCGGTAACAAGCACGGCGAGTGTTAGAAGAAACGCTCTTTCGCGGGTTGCCGAAGCACCCAGCGCGAAAGCGGTAGAATCCTTCAGCGCGAGAATGTTAAGGCGCCAGCGAAACAGCAGCAACAAGATCAGACATATCGACACCAGCGGCACTACAACGTATACTTCCTGCCAGGTGATTGCTGACAAACCGCCGAGCAGCCAGAAGGTCAACTCTGCCAGCTGCGAAGTCGGGTCAGCCGCATATTTTATGATACCGAGCAGCGAAGTAAAAATCGCCGAAACACAGATGCCCGACAGGATCAGACGCAGCACCCACGAACCATAGCGGATTCGCCAGGCAACAAGGTATGAGACGATGAGGCCAAGGCAGGCAAAAAAAGCCGCTGAACCCTGCACCAGCCAGGGAGAATTACCAAGAAAAACGATGCTGAGACCAGCGCCAAAAGCGGCACCCTGCGAAACCCCAAGAAAGCCGGGATCGACCAGCGGATTGCCGAAAATCATCTGCATGACGGTACCGGCGGCAGCGAGGCTCATGCCAACAGCAACCGCCAGCAGCGCACGCGGCAGACGCATGCGAAATACAATGTTGTTAGCCATCTGGTCGTTCTGAATCTGATCAATGCTGAGCAGGCCAGGACTCGGATAGCGGCCGGCGAGTAAAGACAGGCCAAATATCAGGAGCAGCAGCACGATCAGCACAGTAAAGAGAATTCTGGCGTTAGCGGCCGGGTTAAGTGTGTGCTGTGCAGTGCTCAAAAATAATCTCCGCGAATCTTGATCTGCCCGATCTGTTCAGGGGTCAGGCCATAAAGTGCGAAAAAGCTCGAAAAAAGCTCGTGCATATCAGTTCTGAGCTCGGCGATATCCGGGTTAAGAATGGCTGAGAACCAGCATAGACCAAGAATCCAGCGCGAATCCGGCTGATCCCAACACACAAAATCTTCTGGTATGGCAAACAATTTCTGCTGCTTCACGGCCACCATTTCAGCCCAGAGCGGGTCTTTGCTGAGAAGTTCCTTTGCTCTGTCCACGTCGCTGCCATACGAGGTGACAAAAACAAACTCCGGCTGCCATGCTGCAATCTGGTCAAAACCGGTCTGCTGCCAGCCACTGCCAATACCGGCTTCTTTCCAGACGGCAATACCACCAGCCTGCTCAACCAGCCAGGCCTGTATCCACTGTGCCGGCGAAACATTAAAAGAAACGCTGCCGCCTTTTTCAGAATAATAAACATGCAGGACCCGCGGACTCTGCGCCTGAAGCGGCGTCGAAAGGTGGTGCGACACGGCACCGCCTTCTGATGAAGGATATACATGCAGAACCTGCGGAAATTTGCTTTTGTATGTGCGCAGACGATCAGTAATCTTCTTCTGCCAGCTGCGGTAAAATTCGGCAATCTCGGCGCCACGAATAGCTTCGCCAAATATCGCACCGAGAGTTTCAACTTCCCTGACATAACTTGCCGGGTCTTCGAGGCTAAAGAAAACC
>MFYY01000055.1:9309-10878 GCA_001787855.1 Candidatus Riflebacteria bacterium GWC2_50_8
GAAGCGAGTTCTTCGATACCAGTTTCAAAATCGTTGAAAATACGCCCGGCATACCCGGGATCGACCATCTGATAAAATGGGTCACTGTTTACCATCTTCAAAGATTTGCTGTAGGAAACCAGCTTATCCTGCGCCGTTCTAAAGAAAAATGCCGCGTTAGTTATCATAAAACCGGCGCGGCCAGCGATTATAATACGTTGTGGTGCACTGGCAAAAACGATTTTTCGACCGACACAGTCAGTAATCTCGCAGGGAAAGTTTGCCAGCAGCATTTCCGCGCCTGCCAGACTAAGTAAAATCAGTAAAAAGACAAATTTTACCAGTTTCATCTTAAATCCTTACCAATAGTCTTAACACTACTTTACACCACCAAACACAACGATTCAACAAATTTTCGAAACACGTCTAATCTCGTAATACCAGGCAAAAGTTGTATATTGAGTGATGCGTGAAGCCGCAAAAACACTTGACGATCGGCCGACAGAAATGCCTGACGGTACTATTCAGCTTTTTCCGACGAACCTTTTTCTGCAGGCTGCTTTGGCAAAACAGGCGACCCTGAAGCATCGTCGAAAAGGACGCTGGCATTGCCGAGATAGACGCTGGCAACTGCTGCGCTGGCAGCGGCAGCCTTCAGTTCTTCTTCAAGGGTAATGGGTTCGATTTCGGCGAACTGCAACACTTTTTCAGTAGTGACAGTGTCATTCAAAGTGTGAGCGTTTGCGTAAAGTGCAACAATCTTCTTTGCTTCGCCACTTACTACTGAATCCCAGTTTGCCGAAACCTCGGTGGCAATTCCCATGCGCACTGTCTCGGCAAACACTTTTTGATGCAGAATCGCCAGAACCCTGACAATCTTAGCCTGCGCCTTCTCCAACATGGCCGGAACCTCTGGAATCTCGGCCAATAATCGGGTGGCTGTTGCAATTTCCACGGAAGCCTTATGCAAGCTGGCCAGCAGTTCTGCTGAGGGTTGCGACGGCTCAAGACTGCGAGCGGCAATGGTTGATGACGCCAGGTTCTCGCGGCATCTGGTCAGGCGTTCCTGGCCGCTTCCAAGTGAGCGATGCAAATCGGAAAGCTGAATTACCAGCCGGTGCTCTGCACTTGCCCGGCTTAATGCACTGCCGGTCTCAGCAGTTCTGACCGATTCTTTCGCAACACTGGCGATGCGTTCATCGAGTGCAGCCAGCATTCTGTCAGCCTCGGGCAATGCATCGCGAAGCTTTGCGAACTTCGCATATTCATGCTCGATAACCGTCGGTTCAGGCAGGCTTTTCTGCGCGCGCACGAGGTTTTCTGGCAGCTTCTCGATAGAAACCGCCGCCTGTTTGAGATCCTGCTTGATCCGGCCCAGGGCTGAGAGTTCGGCCTTGGTATTTTCGGGACTGACAATACCGGTATAAGGGTTCTGCTTGCCAGGCAAAGCCTTTTTCACCTCTTCGATAAGTCTGGGTAAGTTCTGACAATGCCCGCCGACAATCTTGCCGGCATTCTGCAGTTTCAGATAAGTCGTAAGGGCAACGGCAGAGGCCTCAACAGCGCTGTCAACGGCAGCGCTTATTCTGT
>MFYY01000056.1 GCA_001787855.1 Candidatus Riflebacteria bacterium GWC2_50_8
TAATCCGGTCGCGGTTGCGGTAATTTTGATGCTGGTGGGTTATGGCTCTACTGCCAGCTTGAGAGCGTCAAAACCTTTGCCATCTGCTGATTCGGGTTATCGTGTCTGGACCGCCGGCGTGCCGCCAACGCGGCCATTATGGTTTTATTATGCGGCTGTGCCAGCCGAAAATCTGTTGCGGGCAGCCGTCGCCGGTGATCTCCCGGCAGTTCCGGGCACTGTGTTTACTTTTCCCCTGCTGCTGCTCTCAGGTCTGCTGGCGTTGATTTTTGCGCGTCGCCGCATCTGGTGGCTGACTCTGTGCCTTTGTGTTCCCGCTTTTTCGCTGCTGGCGCAATATTTGGAATGGAGCACTTTTTCTCCGCTGCATCCTTTACTGCTTGGCCTGTTGCCGGCTCTCGCTCTAACTGCAATTGCCGATTATCACACCCTGCCAGAAACGGCCGGTGAGCAGATTGTTTCTGCCATGCTGTTCGCAGCTCTGGTACTTCTATTCACTGTCAGATCCGAAAACCCGCTGGGCCCGGTATTTGCGCTGCTGCTCATGCAGGTTATCTCGCCTTTGCTCTGCGATCTGCTGATGCTGAAAAAGGCGGTGCCGCAGTGAACGCTAAATTAACCGGCTTTGTCAGCGAAGTCAAATTCATGCTTGTCCTTGCAACGCTATGTGCCTTGTTGCTGCTGATTACCCGCGCCGGAATCGGTGCGCGTGCCGACCTCAGCGTCGCCGCAATAGCCGCCGCCGGTCAGATATGTTCCCTGGAAATGCCAGAAGAGCCGACGGCAGCAGCTGCTGCCTTCAATCAATACTTTACCTTGCGCAGCCGTGGCCGAATTCAGCTGTGGCAGAGAAATGCCAATGCTGGTTTGTGGCTGTGTCAGGCGCGTGGAGCCGGGATGTGGGCCGAAATTGCGCTGATGTTCGCTTATGATTGCACGCATCGCCGCATAATCGGCATGCGCGTGCTCGAACAGAATGAAACGGCCGGTCTTGGCGACCGTATCGGCGAAGACGCATTTTTTGAGCAGTTCGATGACATGGAAGCCGCATCAGGCATTGAAATGAAGGCGATTCGGATACGTGCCAACCAGTTTGACGCTGTTTCGGGTGCTACAATAACCTCTCGCGCTGTAGAAACCATTATTAATCGCGCTTTGCGGCACCTCGATCAGGTGGCATCTGCCTTACGAGTTAGGGTGGAGGTCAGGCCATGAGGTATCTTCGCATACTCTGGGAGGGGTTGATTCCAAATAACCCAGTGTTCATTCTTGCTCTGGGGCTGTGTTCAACACTGGCGGTGACACTCAAGGTTGAGAACGCCTTTTTCATGGCGGTAATGGTCGGCATCACTACGATATTCAGTTCGGTTATTGTCGCGGCTTTGCGCTATTACATTCCATTTCGCTACCGCTTGCTCTCATACATGCTGATAATTGTAACCGTTGTTATTGCTGTCGAACAGATACTGCGCGCGCTTTTCCCTGATGTCGCCAGGGCACTCGGTCCATACGTCGGTCTGATTGTCACCAACTGCGTGGTTATGGGGCGGCTCGAAGCTTATGCCGCCTCGCATCGCCCAGGCGAAGCCTTTGTTGACGCACTCGGAGTTGCCATGGGTTACGCGACTGTACTGCTCACGATCGCTTCAATTCGAGAATTTCTCGGCAATGGCACATTGTGGGGCCTGCAGGTAGCTCCTGACTTCTATATTCCGTGCCGCGTCTTTAATTCGCCGCCCGGCGCCTTTATTGTTTTTGCTGCCTTGCTGTTCGCGGTAAACTGGCTTAGAGCCTTTGCCGGGAGGGACAGTTGATGGAAACCTCCCTCCAGATTCCTCTGCTGACTCTGCTGTTTACTGCCGCTGTATCTGAAAATGTTGCGCTCTATTACTTTCTTGGCATTTGTCCGCTGATCTCAATCTCGGCCGATCTTAGGGCTTCTTTCAACATGGGTCTGATGGTCTGCGTAGTCATGCTGATAACGACCGCTGCCAACTGGGTAGTTTGTAATCATCTGCTGAAGCCGCTGGCGCTCGAATACCTGCAGTTGCTGTTTTTTGTCTCGATCATCGCTGCGGTCGTCCAGCTGCTTGAACAGTTTCTCGACAGGTTTTTTCCTTCGATCTATGAAGTTTTTGGCATTTTTCTGCCACTGATTACCGTTAACTGTGCAATTCTTGGTGTTGCAATGTTTGCGGTGCTCCGCGAGTATTCTCTGGTTCAGTCGCTGGTTTTTGCGGCAGGCAGTGGAATTGGCTGGTGGCTGGTTATCTGCATCATTGCCTCGGTGCGCCGCCGTATTGATCTCACAGTCGTTCCGGTTCATCTCGGTAAAACCGGCATCACCATGTTGATTGCTGCTGTTATCGCTCTCGCCTTTTCCGGCATAACTGAACTGATGGGCGGAGGACTATGATGCAGGCTCTTCTGGTAGTTCTTCTCATCAATGCATTTATTTTTATTCTTTGTGCTCTTGTGGCTTTATCCGGGCAATTCCTTCGCCAGAGCGGCGAAGCAGATTTAACCGTAAATAAAGGGGTAGCGCACCAGGTTGGACGTGGGCAGAGCCTGTTGCCCGCACTCGCAGAAGCAGGCGTTTTTTTGCCGGCCGCTTGCGGTGGCAAGGGTACCTGCGGTCGTTGTGAAGTAAAGGTCATTGCCGGCGGCAGCGCGGTAACACCAATGGAAACAATACTACTGTCGCCCCAGCATCTGCAGGCACTTGCACGGCTTGCCTGTCAGGTGAAGATTCGCCAGAACATCGAAATCGAGGTGGCAGAGTCGCTGTTGGCGGCGAAACTGTTGCGGGCCAGACTTGAAAGTTCGCAGACCGTGGCTGAAGACATTAAAACTCTGCAGTTCAGTATTCAAGGCAATGAAGAACTCGTTTTTAAACCAGGGCAATACCTGCAGATCTTTTATCAGATGCCGTGGGAGAGGGTTTTGCGCGCCTATTCAATTTCGTCGCCGGACAGCGTGAAAAATGGTTTCTCACTTGACGTTCAGCGGGTTTCTGGTGGTGTGGTCAGCAGTTATCTGCATCAGCTTCAACCTGGCGTTGAGCTTGAAATCAGCGGGCCATTTGGCGAAATGTTCTTGAGTGACGAAAACGCTCACTATCCGATAATACTGGTGGCGGGCGGGGTGGGGCTGGCGCCGCTGCGCTCAATTCTCGAAAAACTTCGCGAACTTGGCTTTCAAAAGCCGGTATGGCTGTTTCATGGCGCGCGCAGTCGCCGCAATCTTTATTGTGAAGAATATTTTCGTGATCTGGCAAAGAGCAATGAATCATTCAGATATTTCCCGGCGCTTTCCAATCCACTGCTCGAAGAAGGCTGGGTTGGCAGTCGTGGCATGATTCATGAACTGCTTGAACAGCAGCAATTTGCCGATGCTGCGGCGGTGGTTGCCTTCGTCTGCGGCCCTACGCCAATGATGCAGGCGGTAACAAAAGTACTTGTTGCCAAAGGTGTTGCCTCTGATAGAATACTCACCGACCCATTTGATTTTTCGTGAAATTTTGAAATAAGACTTGGAAAATGATCATAGTTAACAACAGAATATTTTTGTCAGGCCTGCTCTTTGCATTGGTTGCTCTGGCTTTGCCGGCGCAGGTAAGCACTACCACAAGCGCACAGACTTCTGACGAAACGGCGCGCTGTTTAGCCTGCCATGGGCCCCGCCAGATAAAGCTGGTTGAAGCCTGGGAAAACAGCACGCACGCAAAACACGGGGTGGGGTGCTACGAGTGTCACAAGGCTGACCCCAAAGATCCCGCCGCTAAAAATGGTCACTTCAGTTTTTCTGTGCAGTTGCCGGTTTCGCCGCGAACCTGCGCCGAATGCCACCCTGCGCAATATGAATCTTTTTCTCAGTCCAGCCATGCCGAGGCTTTTGAGACGATTCACGATGTGCCGCTGCGCACGCAGTCGCCGGTATTATTTGAACAGAGCTGCGCCATCTGTCATGGTAATGATCTGCGCATGCAGCGCGGTCGTCAGCTTGACAATACCTGGCCAAATCACGGCATAGGTCGTATCAATACCGACGGCAGTCGCGGGAACTGTGCGGCCTGCCACGGTCATCACGATGACGCGATGGCGCGTGCTCGCAGTCCCGAAACCTGCGGGAAGTGCCATCACGGAGATGTCGGGCCTGCTTATGAATCCTGGAAGGCGTCACGCCATGGCAACGACTGGCATAAGACCGCAACAGCCGTTGATCTTGATAAGTCTGTATTTAAGCCGGTTAATGAAGATCTGAAACGGCCAGACTGTTACGTCTGCCATCTCGCCCCATCGACAGGAACTGCTTCAGCAACACATAATCCGGGCGAACGGCTGTCATGGCATCTCGCAACAACCCACAGCGAACATCGCGAAGAATGGGGCGATAAGCGTCTGGCAATGCAGGAAAGCTGCCGCAACTGTCACGCCAGCACCCAGATCGATATGTTTTACCGCCGTTTTGACGCCGGAGTACTTGAGCTTAACCGACTTGCTTCTGAAGCAGTGACTCTGAGGCCCGCTTCCGACAGCAGGTCGCTGGCCGCTATTAAAGCCGCCGCCATGAAGGGTAAAATCGGTGCTGCGATGCTCAGCCCACTGCATGTTCGTGAGGGCGCAACAATATTGCTTGATCACCAGGCTCCGTCTGGCAGGTAACTTTTCTCCACACTACCAGACACAGCTTAAAATCCTTTGTCACTCATTTGAAAGTGATTGTTTCTCAAGCTTCGTTTTGCAAATTTGTCTCTATATTTGAGGCTTTTTCAAGACTGGGCTTCAGCTTGCTTTTTGAAATTCTGGTAACTTCAAGGAGCAGATCATCGCCATCATAGCAGGGCTGATGTGCATCCAGCATTGCTCGCTGCGAGAAGTCGAAAATGCTGCTCCAGTTGTTATCTTTGCTGTCCTCAATAATCTCTGCAATTGAAGACAGTTCTGGGTTTGCTAGGTCGTATTCCCCGTCTTCGCCGGCTGAATGTAAAAAGATTCTGAGATACTTTCCGTCATCCAGACAGTAATAGGCAATCGCGTTGCCCCATCTATCAGTAAAGGCCCGTTTCCCAGGCAGATCAAGATAGGGGCCATGCCATCTGGCTGAATAATGGCGCGGTGACATGCCAAGGTATTGCCAATCGTCCTGGTTTGATGGAATCCTGGCATTGCAGAAAATGTTTTTACCGGGTTCGTCTGTTACCATGAGCGACCATGCGCCTGCATAGGCTTCAGATCGCGTCGCGTCGTTGCCGGTAAACGGTAAATGACGAAAGTCTGCACTGTAAGAAAGTAATGCAGTTTTCAGGCCGGAAAGCTGCAGCTGCACCTGAGCGCGATGGCTGAGTGTGAGGAGTTCACTTGCTAATGGCTCATACACTGAAGTAGTAACAATAAGTGCGGTGATGAGAAGAAGACAATACAGTGATGTGCTTCCTGTCTGCTCCGTAGTTTTCACGTTAATTGCTCCTTGCCGGCCTCAACCATTTTCATCTGCAATATAGGCGTAAATTTTTCAACGTCAAGGGACCTGTCGACAAGGCAAATTTGGCCGAGCCATCGGACACAATTTAAGACACACGAGCAGCGGCTTGAACTTGTCGCGGTTTTGGCTTAGTCTGTAAGTCGTAAGAATAACATTCAATAGCGATATCGAAACGAAAGTGAGCATGATATGTCAGTAAAAACTCAGAGCGAAGATAGATTGATCAAGGTTTTGCGGGAGTTATCAGAAATTTATTCTCCCACCGGATTTACGGCTGCGGTGCTTGAATATGTTGCCAAAACTGCAAAAGCGGCCGGCATAAAAAGCAGATACACCAACAAAGGAGCTCTGATCGTTGGTAATCATGAGTCCCCGGAAATAGCTGTCGCCGGACATATAGATACGCTCGGCCTGATGGTTAAACAGATCCGGCCTGACGGAAATTTAAGCTTTACCAGGCTGGGTGGCCCGATATTACAGGCTTTTGAAGGTCGCACTGTGCGGATTTTTACTGAGACAGGTAAAAAGTTGTCAGGCACTCTGGTGTTGAATAACCCGGCAGCGCATGTCAACAACAAGGCTTCAGAAACGCCGAGAAGCGACGAAACCATGCATATCAGGCTTGATGCCGAAGTCAACAGCGCCAAAGACACCGAAAAACTCGGGATTCAGGTCGGCGATTTTGCCGCTTTTGAAGCGGGTTTTGAATATACCGATACCGGCTTTATCAAAAGTCATTTTCTTGATGATAAGGCTGGCTGTGCGGCGATGATCGATGCTTTTCTGACTCTTGGCGGCACTGCGCTCAAGAAGATTCCGGTCATGTTTTTCTTTTCTAATTATGAAGAGGTTGGCCATGGAGCCTGCGCCGGCATAGCCGATTCGGTAAAAGAATTGCTGGTCGTTGATATGGGCGTGGTTGGTGATGGTGTAACCGGCAATGAAACATCAGTTTCTATCTGCGTCAAAGATTCGAGCGGACCATACGACTACAATCTGCGCGTGCGATTGGCTGAACTGGCGCGCAAGAACAAGCTGCCATACAAACTTGATGTTTTTCCCTATTATGGCTCTGACGGCTCAGCCGCACTGCGCGCCGGTTACGATCTCAGGGTCGGGCTGATTGGCCCGGGAGTTTCGGCTTCGCATGGCAACGAACGAACCCACATTAAAGGCCTCAAGGCCACCCGCGACCTGATTCTGGCCTATCTGAAGCATTGATAAGTTGCACCGGGGCGGCCAGGTAATCTAACTCTGTTTAACAATTGAGTAAATGAATGGCTGTTATAAAGCGGTTTTGGGTTCTCGGCAGATGCAGGCGTTCAGTTCCTTGCCTGAACTGGCAAAAGCTGCTATAAATCATTCATGCAGAAATTAAGCCCGCAGCAGGCGCTCGAAAAATACTGGGGATACGGGACTTTTCGCCCGTTACAGAAACAGGCTGTAGATGCCGTTCTTGCCGGACATGACGCGCTTGTTGTCATGCCGACCGGTGGCGGCAAAAGTCTGTGCTACCAGCTGCCTGCTGCCTGCGGTATTGGTCTGGTGCTGGTTATCTCGCCGCTGATTGCGCTGATGGACGACCAGGTTGCTGCTGTGAACGA
>MFYY01000057.1:0-2615 GCA_001787855.1 Candidatus Riflebacteria bacterium GWC2_50_8
CCTGACGAAGCTGCTCAATCTCTTTGGTCAGCTCAGCTGCTCTGGCAGAGGGTGCGCTTGCACGCCTGCCCGGAAGGGCCGGCGTTGAGACTACCGAGGGGTGGACATCAGTAAAGACCAGAAGAAAAAGACCGCTCAGTGCTTCTGGCTCTGAAACTGGCATAACTTCGATATCCACAGCATGATTTTCGCCATTGCCGCCGACAGCCAGGTTTTTTACGATAACCGGTTGACCGCTTCTGACCGCCTTTTGAAAAGCACCGACCATCTCATAGCGCAGGCCTTCGCGGGCCATCGCAAAGATGCTCCAGTTCGCTTTCCCGGCGGCGGGTTCAAGAAACCTACCTGTTCTACCGTTGATAAAGACGATATCGCCCTTGTCGTTGGTCAGAACTGCAGGTGGAGAAAACTTTTTCAATAAAAGCTTTTCGGCGAGTTCCTGCAAATTGCCATCACCAGAGCCGGGCACTTGTGCTGTCTTCGAGGAATCCCGCGCCGAGGAGAAAGCCGACGGGAAATCGACTGGACGTTGATCGAGACTTGCCTCATGTCGTCTGTATAAACGCGCCTTGGCATCAATAGCTCGAAACAGATGAGTGAAGCTGCCGATAGACTCTGAATTTCCGAGCAACAGGCAGCCACCGGGGTTTATACTGTAGTGAAAAAGCGGCATGAGTTTTCGCTGCAGTTCAGGTGACAGATAAATCAGCAGGTTTCGACAACTCAGCAGGTCGAGCTTGGTGAAAGGCGGGTCCATGATGCAATTCTGCGGAGCAAAGATCACCATTTCGCGAATTGTCTTGGCAATCTGATAGCCGTTGTCGGTTTTAACGAAAAAACGCTCGAGACGTTCAGGAGAGACGTCGGCGGCGATGTTTTCGTTAAACATCCCGGAACGCGCCTTATCGATGGCATCAGCGTCGAGGTCGGTGGCAAAAATTTGCAACCGACAGCCTCTTACTGACTTCATCGCTTCCACTGCTTCCTTGAAAACTATTGCCAGCGAATAAGCTTCCTCACCGGTGGCGCATCCAGGCACCCAGGCGCGCAGCGTTTTTTCAGACCCTCGACTGGAGATGAGTTCTGGAATAACTTCATTTTTCAACTTGTCCCAGATATGAGCATCTCTAAAAAAGCTGGTGACGCCGATCAGCAGCTCCTTGAAAAGCAGCTTTCCTTCCTGGGGATTCTCGCGCAAAAATTTTACGTAATCGGAAATTTCCTTGATGAGATGAATTCCCATGCGGCGCTCGATCCGGCGCGACATCGTATTCTGTTTATAGAGAGAAAAGTCGTGTCCAGTCTGCGCCCGTAGAATCAAAGCCACCTTTTCGACCTCGCCCCGAACTTTACCGGCATCGGTTGGGGCCAGCAGAGGGGCATACTGCTTATAGGCAATGATCTTCGCCGGGAGATCTTCGGCGGGAGCTATAACATCGGCCAGTCCGGCGTCGATAGCGCTGCGCGGCATGCCATCAAATTTTGCCGAATCAGGCGATTGCACGAAAACAATTCCGGCATTTTCCTTGATCTCCTTCAGGCCATGCGTGCCATCAGAGCCCATTCCAGAGAGGACAACTCCAATACTGCGTTCCTGCTGATCCTGTGCTACCGATCTAAAAAAGAAGTCGATCGGCAGACGAAGTCCGTGTGCCGCAGCCGGCTCAAACAGATGCAGCACCCCATTCAAAAGAGACATGTCGCGGTTGGGCGGAATCACGTAAACGTGATCAGGCTGAACTTTTAATCGGTCGGTAACCTGCTGCACCGGCATGGGAGTCGCACGCTGCAGAAGCTCAGGCAAAAGCCCCTGGCGGTTCGGGTCAAGATGCTGAACGACAACGAACGCCATTCCGCTGTTTATCGGTACAGAGCGCAGAAAAATATCGAGCGCTTCCAGACCACCAGCTGATGCTCCAATGGCCACGATCGGAAACTTCGGGCGTGCATCTGTCGCTACTGCTTTTTTAGAACGCGCTGCCACAGAACCGACCATTTTTGTCATCAGATCAGCCCTTTCTGGATAGCAAATTGAACCAGAGATGCAACATTCTTTGAGCCCAATTTTTCAGAAAGATTGGCGCGATGATTTTCGACCGTATGAATACTGATCTCCAGATCTTGCGCAACCTCTTTATTGGTCATTCCCCTGGCAATCATGACAAGAATCTGCTTCTCTCGTCTGGTGAGAACCTCTATGGACTGAACATTTACGTTATCCATGTTGTGTACCTGCCGCTCAGCCAGCAGATTATTCACAGCTGGAGCAATATACATTTTGCCGCTCTGTATTTTCTGTATAGCCCGGCACAATTCATCTCCAGCCTCCTCTTTTGACATATATCCTGCAACCCCGAGGCTTCTAGCCTTTTCAAAATGAGAGAAATCGTTCAGCATAGAAAGCACGAGCACCTTGATATGAGGGAAATGGCCTGAGATCTCTTTGAGAGCTGCCAGACCATCCATTTCAGGCATGGCAATATCCAGCACTATCAGGTCACAGCTGATTTTTTTGAGCATTTCGAGAAGATCGACTCCGTTACTGGCTTCACCAACAACCTTCCACTCGGGATACTTTTCAATAACGGCTTTAAGGCCTTCGCGAAGAAGACTGT
>MFYY01000057.1:2632-7079 GCA_001787855.1 Candidatus Riflebacteria bacterium GWC2_50_8
ATTTTACATTCTTTCATACAACTTTTTTCTCCTTGATCGGGACTGTAACCTTAAGTAGCGTGCCTTTCCCCTTGTGAGATTCTATGCTCAGCTTACCATGAATAAGTGCCGCCTGCTGTGCCATGAGGGCCAGCCCGAGACCCTTTGCACTAGACGCCAGCGAAGGATCAAACCCTACGCCGTTGTCACGTACCGCAAGAGTGAAAACCGTCTTTTTTATAATAACATTGACTCTTACCTGGGTCGCCATTGAGTGCTTCTGGATATTCTGAAGCGCTTCCTGAAGAATGCGATAGATAATAATATCCTTCTCTTTGAAACTTGCCTGATCCACGTCATTATGAAAAAACCGAACCTGCAATTTCTCTGTCATTGCCGACTCAACCAGCTCTTTGATTGCCGGAATCAGTCCGACATATTTCAAACCCGGTGGTGAAAGCCTATGTGCCAGAGTTCTGGTATCGCTGATGATCTTGTCAAGATGCGCCCTGATTTTGTCGAAGACAGTTCGCATCAGAAGGTTCTCTTCAGGAAGAGCCGAAGATGTGACAACCGTAAAAAGCTTTAAGGCAATGAGAGCCTGACCAAATTCAGCATGAAGAATCTGGGAAATCCGGCTTCTTTCTTCTTCCTGAGCTACGATTATTCGCCGCGGCAAATCCTGAAGCGAGGCAAACAAAAGGTTGTGACTGGTAATGTCTCTCTCGGTTGATGCGATGGCGACAATTTTTCCATCCTGAACCATCCGGGTGAACTTCAGGCAGACATCCAGAACACTGCCATCTCTGGCGACCCGTCTGGTTTCGAATGGTTTAACCAGAACACCGGCGCTGATCTCACTGAGCAGATGACTTGTCTGGTGTTTGAGGCGGGCAGGAACGAGGTCGAATACTGACATTTTTACCGCCTCGGCGGCCGGATAACCGTACATTTTTTCTGCCATCTGGTTCCAGGCCTTGATGTTTCCCCGCAAATCCATTAAACAAACCGCATCGTTTGAATCATCGATAACCGTGATCAAGCGTTGCCGGTAAGTGTCTTCATCGACCAGAAAGCCAACATTCTGCAAATCCTCTTGACGGACTGCCTCGAATGGATGTTCCGCCAGGTTCTCTGCCCGGCAAGGCTCTCCGAGCTTGACGCCACGATTTCTCGCCGCCCGGTTCGCGGCAATTACTTTTCGATCACTGTCAACAAGAACTGCCGATTGTGGCAACAGGTTCAGAAGCATCTCATTGCGATCGGCACTCTCTTTGAGAGCTATTACACTCAGTTTGCTTTCGTTTATATCGCTGAACGAAATCCGAATCTCGGAGCGCATGCTTTCTTTGTCGCAGATAGCCATGCTATCAAGAAGGGCATAAAAGGGCTTTTCAGCAGATCTTTTGAGCTTCAGTTCGCATGATTCGTGAACGTTGCTTTTGCGCACCTTCACCAGGAAAAAGTACAGAATATCCTGGAAGCCTGGATCAACAAAATCGGTAAATAAGCGGTGTAGCATTTTTGACTTCTCGACACCAAGAAGTTTGGTGGCAGTCAAGTTCGCTTCGACGATTTTTAAATTCTCATCGAGGGTAAGATAGCCCACCGGTGCGAAATCATACAGGTCTGTATACTTTGCCTGAAGCAGTTCAGCATTGATACGAGCCAGACGCAGATCTTCGTTCTGCATTTCTAGCTCAATCTGGTGAATATGAAGTTCTTCGATGAGCCGTTCCGGGGTCATTGCGGAAGCATCGACCATGGGGTCAGGACTTTTTTCCAGGAACTTCACAACACGGTTGCGCAACGTAGTTGCGCACACAAGATTCTTCTTCACGAGTTCCCCCCCACTCTTCCCGATCTATCTGACCCAATTTAAGCAGTCGGCAAAGCTTAAGGATTAACAATATTCGATGAATAAAGGGTGATTTATCTGGCCTTTATCTAAGTTTTAATATGCCGTTACCATGCCAGACATTAACTCTTTTGCAGATTGCAGGTACATCCTAGCACAGCTCAGCACAAACAGGCTAGCAAATTCAAGAAATGCTGTCTGAATGTATATCTCAGCCCAGATAACTGAAAAAAAAAATTGATCCGCCCGAACCGTGAATTGACAGTCCGGGAACTCCAACGAAAAATTTGTCAGCGTTCGATTCATAGTTTGAATCTATCATTTTTATGAACATTTCAGAGGATTTTCCATGTAACAAAACAGCAGTATTCTTTAATCACCATCCAAAAAAGCGCTTTAGCTGCAAGGTGCATTTGAAAGGCGCTGAGAACACAGGGGTGAGAAGGAGAAAAGCAAATGAATATCAGGAGCTTACTGTTCTTAGGATTTTGCGCAATTGCTATCGTGGGGGTTTTCGTTTTATCCGGTTGTTGCAATAAGACCGGCACGGTGGTAAACCCGGCGGCCGGACCTGCTGAAAAAGCTGGTGCCGCACTGGACAAGGCTGCCGAAACGACTGCTGACGAGGCAAGAATACTTGCAGAAAAAGCCAGCATAGAAGCTAAGGATGCGGCCAGCAAGGCAATCGACAAAACCGGCGAATTACTTGAGAAAGCAGGAACCGGGCTGGCCAAGACCGGTGCTGACCTGCAGGAAAGCCAGAACAAGGAAACAAATCCATGACAAAAAATTGCCCCATTCGCTGGACGCATGTGGAGCAAATCAAAAAAGGAGTAGAAATAATGACGGTAGAGGACAAGAAGGAAAAGAAGCGAGTAAATTTCTGGATCTCGGCGGCGCCGGGCAGTCTGGTTTTTGTTGCCGGAACTTTCAACAACTGGGATCCGACAGCGAACCCGATGCATGACCAATCTGGCAAAGGCTATTTCAAGACAGACATGCTTGTTTCGCCGGGAAGACATGAGTATAAATTCGTGATCAACGGCGTCTGGGCAACCGATCCATCTTGCCAGAAACGGGTTCCCAACACATTCGGATCTGAGAATTGCGTGCTTCAGATTGCAAAGACCGAATTTAAAGTATCTGAATCGGCTCATTCCGGAAAAACTTCCGGCAAACTTGAAAAATCAAAGGATGTAGAATTATGCAGAAAAAATTAAATCGTCCGACGGCGAATGCCACAGCAAACGCGCCTTTTAGCGATCTCACCGCCAAGCCCGGCGCAGCTGAAATTGACAACAAAATCGTGTCGACATTCAAAAACTCCTACGTTTACCGAACCTTTCTCGGTTCGGATTCGGTTGAAGTTGCTGCCAAAAACGGTATTGTGACTTTGACTGGAACTGTCGAAGATGAATCCCACAAAACATTGGCTCAAGAAACCATAGCTCGACTGCAGGGAGTTGTCCGCGTTGACAATCAGCTGGTTACGCCTTCAGAAGCGGCGGCCGAAAACGCTGACATATGGATTGCACGCAAGGTAAAACTCAGCCTTATCTTTCACTTTCACGTCAGCGCCAGCGCTACCACCGTTGAGGTAAAGGATCGCGTGGTGACACTGAAGGGTGAAGCTGCGAACATGGCTCAAAAAGAGTTGACTTCTGAATATGCCGGCGACATTGAAGGCGTAAAAGCGGTTTTCAATGAAATGACGCTGGCGAAAACCCCGCAATCGGCCAGGCGGACTGTTGGAGAGAAAATGGACGATGCATCACTCTTCGCACAGGTTTATTCTGCGTTGCTGCTCCATCGCTCAACCAGCGCCCTGAAAACCTCTGTAGAAATAAGAGATGGCCAGGTTTCGCTGACCGGTATTGTCAAGAATCCTGCTGAGAAGGCTCTGGTCACCAAGATAGTAAGTGACATCCATGGTGTTACCAGCGTGAATAACCAGATGACGATCGAAGAGCAGATAACCATCTAAGAGCCTGATTTTGACCGGCGCGTGCCTTCTGTGCCGCCGGTCTTTTTTTTTGCAAAATTGCAGGTGTGCTTTGAACCAGCCTCAGTTGCTACCCGGAACTGAAACTGGCGGCACGGCAGATGCCTTCTTATCTGGAGTCGTGTTCGGAGCCTGCGGGACCAGATGTCCAGCTGGCAACTGCGGCGCTGGAACAGGAGGTGGTGTTGGAGATGGTGTTGGAGATAACGCTGGAGATGGTGTTGGGGATGGTGTTGGGGATGGTGCTGCAACTGGTTGTGGAATAGAAGCCGGCGTTGCGGCAAGCTCGGCCAGTGCTGCCAATTCTGACGGCGCGACAGGTGGAACGGCAACTTGCTGCAAAAGCGGAGCCGGCGCCGGGATTGGTGTTGTTTGCGGAACTGGCGCTGGCTGCGGGACGGGTGTTGGCTGAGGCACCGTCGCTGGTTGCGGCATTGGCGTTGGTTTAGGAATTGCGGCTGGTTGCGCAATGATGGCTGGTTGAGGGGGCGGTGTTGTTTGCGAAATTGGTGTTGGTTGTGGAACTGGGGTTGGCTGAGGAATTGGTGCGGGCTGCGGCACCATCGTTGGTTGTGGAGCCGGTGTTGGTTCCGGAACTGGCGTTGGCT
>MFYY01000058.1:0-652 GCA_001787855.1 Candidatus Riflebacteria bacterium GWC2_50_8
TAATATTGTCTTTGTCGAGCACATCTGATGGCGCTTTTACAGCCATCTTAAGTTCGCCAATTACCTCGGGGCCGATGCCGAAAATGCCCTGAATAAAAGTCGCAGCGGTGTTAACCTTAACGCCTTCGCCAGGATATACGTCATCGATAATGCCGTCGACATAAGCGTAAACTTCGACCGGGATCGGCGGTTCACGCAAAATTGCCTGACCGGTTACCGTCGAAAGACTCTCGACTGTGCCCTTGATCGGCGAACGCACAAATGTCTTGAAAAAACCGAAGAAACCCTGGGTTTCAGCGATTATTTCATCTTTTTCAAGAAAGTCGCCCTCTTTCTTAACCAGAAAATCAGTAATTTCGCGAGCTTCACAGCCCAGTATGTTGGCGATATTTACCGGATAAACGTTTCCCGGCAGATTGGTTGAGGCTACTACCGACTCGGCAGTCACGCGATCGCCTTTCTTAACATGAACATCACCTTTGAGCGGCAATCTTCTGTCTTTTTCAACTAGTGTTCTTGCAACGATTTTAAGACCTGGGGTATATGCACTGGCCATTGATTGTTGTCCTTTCGCTTACAGACCAGGATATAGATCCATGGCTTTGTACCAAGACTTAACCAGCTTAACGCGCTCGGCCTTGTCTTTGGGGAA
>MFYY01000058.1:668-3193 GCA_001787855.1 Candidatus Riflebacteria bacterium GWC2_50_8
CAGCTTCGATTTCTTTGCCATCGCCATTGCCCATGTCAAAGCCCCACTTCGGCTTGACAAAAACTCTGGCTGTTTCGCCCACCGGCAGCGGAACCACAGTCAGTTCTCCACCATTGAGTGTTTTGCTGATTTTTTCACCATTCTTTTTGGTCAGCGTAAAGTCAAGAACAGCTGCGCCAGGCTTTGTCGTACCAACCGGCGACACGCAGGTGCCAAGATAAATCAAACAGTCACGCTCGAAAACGCTCAGGGCAGCATCTTCGTGGACCTTGGCAAGAACGCCAAGCTGCGGCATCATAAAAATCGAGTCAACTGTCAGCTGAGTAATACCTTCTGGCAGAAACGAATCGATAAGCATCATGGCGGTCTGCTGGCGGCGTGGAGCGTGCGAAAGAACGCCGCCCGAACCGATGAGCATGTTGAGATCCTTAAGGTTGACCAGAGTCTGACCGGTCATTGACTGCTCGAAAACGTCGCCGATGGTTCTTTCCTGCTGAATACCCTTGAGGCCAACCGCCAGCGAGCGGTGCTGATCAAACGACAGGCGCAGGGCCTCACGGGCGCAAGCCTGTTCGACCATCAGCTCTTCAAGCAGTGACGGAATCGTCGTCGGGCGGATCATCTTGTTCTTTACACGGTTACGCAGATCGTGCTCTTCCATTTCGAAAGGCACCCAGCGCATAATATTTTCAAGACCGGCTTCCGCAAAAACATTGCTGATCGAATAGCTCATGCCATAGTTAGCCGAAACCGACTTATTGTAAATGCCACTGAACACGCTGAAAACGTCGGTAGTCGCGCCACCGATGTCAGCACCAACAACAGTGATTCCCATGCGCTTGCTGATCAACTGCATAATATCGCCTACCGCGCCGGGAGTCGGCATGATGTCTTCGTCGGTGAGTTCCATCAGATGCGGGTAGCCGGGTGCGTGGCTCATGACGTGCTCAAGAAACAGATGCTGAATCTTCTGCCGGGTCGGCATCAGATTTTCTCTTTCGAGCGTGGGCCTGAGATTATCGGTAATATCGAGTGCAACCTTGTCGGCAAGACGCTCTTTGATAAGTTCCTGAGCCTCTTTGTTGCCGGCATAAAGAACCGGAAGCTCGTAACCAACACCAAGACGGGCCTTGGGGTTGGCTGCCGCGATAATTTCGGCAAGCTCAACAACGTGCGAGGTAGTGCCGCCATCGACGCCGCCTGACAACAGAATCATGTCGGGTCGCAGATGTCGGATACGTTGAATTTTCTGATAGGGAAGTCGGCCATCGTTGGTCGCCAGAACGTCCATAACGATTGCGCCGGCGCCGAGAGCTGCGCGCGTAGCTGATTCACCAGACATGGTCTTAACCACGCCGGTAACCATCATCTGCAGACCACCACCGGCAGAACTGGTCGAAACATAAAGATCGACGCCCTTGCCATCGGTGACCGGCTTGATAATAGCTTTGCCGTCATCGGTAAGAATCTGGCGACCGGCCAGTTCCTGAACTTCTGCTACGGCATTGAGCACGCCCTGTGTAACGTCTTCAACTGGTGCTTCTACGGTTGTCGGCGCTTCGCCGCGAACGATCAGGCGGAAAACGCCGTCGCGCTTTTCGATCAGAATCGCTTTGGTAGTAGTACTACCACAGTCCGTAGCCAGGATGCTTTGAATATCACCTTTGCTCACGTGATTCACCTTCCTTAGTATCTTTTTTAGATTTCTCCAGATCTTCGATGCTGACAATCAGGCTTTCAATGCGGTTACGATCGGCCATCATCGCCTGAAGCTTTTCCATCTTGACCGGGTCAAATATCATTTCAAGAATCGGCCCGAAAAGAACCATGCTGCTGTAACCAATAAAGGACAGCGGCTTGGCCATTTCGAGAGCCATAATTACCGGAACGCTCATGCGGCGGGCATGCACTGCTGCTGCAATCGTGGCCGAAAATTCGTCAAGTTCGGCAGCAGAAAACTTCTGCTGTTCATCCGGTTCTTTCGGAATCGTCCACATGCCCATCAGTGCAACACCCCGCCGTCCTTAAACAATGCCAAGCCAGTCCGAAAGCAGAAACTGGAAACGACCGATTAGCAGCGAAATACGGCCCATAACGGTAGCGCCGAAGGCCGCGCCGAAGCTGACCATAAGAAACCAGATGCCGACGCGTGACAGGTTGCCGTATATCGGGCCACGATGCTCTGTGCTGAAGAAGAAAAAGAACAGGCACGAGATCGAGCCGACCACCAGCACCAGATTCGAGAAGCTCTGGAAAAAGTCACCGGCAACTACGATCGGTCTGATCGCTTTGGCAACCTGTGGAATAAGAAACTGCTGAGTTGAATAAACAATAGCCAGACCGGTTGACACGCCCATAACGAAGGCAACGGTAAAACGGCTGACCCATGAATAGTTCGCGGAAAGTCTGAACAGCATCAGCAACCCGAGGAAACCCGGAATCAACAGGGTATATTCCGGCGGAGCGCTGGCAGCCTGTCCGGTTGCGAAAAGCGAAGGCATGATTTTAGCCAGCAGGTTCGGTTT
>MFYY01000058.1:3213-10174 GCA_001787855.1 Candidatus Riflebacteria bacterium GWC2_50_8
ACGCCAACGAACAGATGTTCCGCGAAACGATAGAACGGGTTATCCTTGATCAGAAAACTGAAACAGCACAGGGTTATGAATGCTCCAACCCAGACTGAAAGCGTAAGTGTAGTCATGGTATATTCTCTCCTCAGGCCTTTTTATTCTTGGCGATTCTCTGCTCGGCAATATACGCGATATTACCAATGATGATGAACAGCATGATTACCAGATGCGCTATCGACTGCGGAGCCATGCCCTCGCGGCCTTTACCCATGTAATTAATCAGCTTTTCATACTCAGCAGCGCCAGGAAGGCCACCGGTCATGCCAACCAGCTGACCAGTTTGAATGTAAGTTATGAAGCGCGGAATATTGACCGAAGTGCAACCGGCAGCCATCGGGCGTTTGTGGTCGCCGGCTACGTTGATGAATGATTCGATACCTCCGGTACCGGCAGTAAAGCTGACGATCATGCCAACATCGCTCATCGCAAACTTTCGGCCATCAGGATTCTTGAAAATCCCCATTTCCTTGGTCGAGTTGCCATCGCGATCAGAAGGATACGGGCCCATAAAGTCGGTAACCAGAGCCTTAACGTGAATGATCGCTCCCGGCTTATAACCGAGATTTACATAGTCATCACCCTTTACCAGTGCCTTTTTGCAGCTCGGCGCCAGCTTTCCGGCAGCCTGCAACTCGTCATAAGTTGCAGTATATATTTCGACAGCCTTGGCGAGTGATGCCTCGGCCATTTCGCCGCCTAGCGGCCAGTTGCCACCACACATCGGCTTGAGGCCTTTTCTGAACATGTGGGTCAGAATTGCGATAGCAGAGGGTCCGAGTTCGGGCTCAGAGGCCGGGTCATAATCGAATGACAGAAAGCATCTGGAGCCTTCAGGCAGCTTGTCAACAAAATCATGAAAATTAGTTACCGATTTACCGGGGAATACCGGAAAATCAAATTTGAAAAGCATCGGCAGAACTACCGAAGCGGCTACGAACAAGAAGACCCAGCGGCGGTCAAGGTTTTTTAATTTGATGAAGAATTCCATTGTTGTCTCCTTAGCCTTCGCCACCGAGGTGAGAGCGCTCTACCCCGAAGATGATCTTCATGGAAGCAGAAATATAACCAAGCATTGCACCGACCAGAATTGCGCTCTGAGCGGCTGAACTCGGATAGGCCAGAATCCATTCCTTGATCAGGGCGATATCGAGAGATGGCCCGATAATCGGGATATAGTAGAGCAGACGGCTAACCAGATTTCCGATCGGCACATTGCCCAGCATTACGATAAAAGCTGCACCCATGAGCAGACCGGCTTCCTTTGATTTAACTCGGAAAGCGCGGAAAGATGCTGATGCCACGAAGAAAGCAAGCAGAGAAAACATGGTAGCCTGCGCGGCCTTGAAAACCCCTTGAAACAGAACCTGCTGAAAGCTGTTGATCCAGGCCATAAAGGGGCTTTTAAGACGATAAGCCGGAGCGCGCTCAACCAATTTCTCGGTGGCTGCCTGACCGGCAACAGGGTCAGCGATGACATCAACAACGAGATTGCCTTCCTCATCTATAGAAGAGGCAGAAACCGTTACCGGTCGGTCAGACATGCTGTCATCGGCGAGCAGATAATACTTGTCGCCAACGTTGATGTTGCGTTCAAACATCGGCCAGCTGCCTGACATAAAACCAAGCACGGCCATGGTTACAAAGCCAATAACCAGTGTCAAACTGTAACCCCAGCCTTCAACCTTGCGCGAAATCTTGTTAAGATTGAGGCGCAACAGGCTGAACGCGCCCAGGAGCATGGTGAAAGACATGATAACCTGAATCCACTTCGGAAAAGTGTCTTCAAGAGCCTTTACCGAGGGCAGGGCCGGGCCGCTGAAAAACGCCACGATCATGATAATCCCGGTAATGAAGGTAATAATAAGCGGTAATGTTCTTTTAATAAAAAGCATCTGTGTCTACCTCATTTCAGCAGTCGCATAAAGTTTTCAGCCAGTGAAGCAAACACTGTGCCGGCGCCATATTCGGTCTTGGCTATGGTTACCAGCAAAGTGCCGATGACCATCACTGCAATAATAAGCAGCTTGATCATGTCCTGACCCTTCAGCGAGCCTACTTCTTTTGGGTTTTTGGAAAGATAGGCCGATGCCGCGAAAAGCTCTTCGCCGATCAGCGTGTAATCGCAGGCTGCCACGAAGAACGGAATCTGCGACGGCTCAGCAGTACCAGCTATCTGAATGGCACCAACCGCGTTACCGGTTTCCGCCAGAATCAGAGACTCGGCGTAGAATGTGCCGAGATAGAAGCAGGCTGCCGGTTTCTCGCGCATCATGATACCGCCAACACCAGCAACATAACCAAACTGGTCATCAGTCAGGTAGTTGATGCGGTCAGGGCGGTAAGCATCAGGGCGGCCCTTTTCGAGATATGACTGCTTAACGATTTCCTGGGCTACCGACATGACGAACGATCGCGTCATCGGAGCGAAAAGCGGAGTGTCATATTCAGCGGTCTTCTTGGCGACGTGACCCATGATGGTAACGCCGGCGATCGTCTGAATGTCGTCCATGTCCATGATACCGGGAATATAAAGAACGCCGCGGCCCATTTCAGTGGCACGACCGACTGCGTCTTCGAGAGCTGACAGACCGCTGATGCGTCTGATGAACAGCTCTTTACCGCGCTGAGCATGGAATGTGTAATAGCTGACAAACGCCATGAGGGTAAGAATGACCACCAGAACATTGGCGCGTTCCATGTCAAAATAGTTCAATTCTTCAGTAACAGCCGGTTCTTTTGCCGGTTCGGCAACAGCAACGGCAACTGCAGCCGGTTTGTCGGGTTCGGCTGCTGGGGCTTCACTGGTCGCAGCAACGGGTTCTGCTGCTGGCGCGTCGACATCCGGCACAACTACCGGATCGGCAACGACTGAAGTCGCTGGCTCGACAGTTGCAGCAGGCTCGACAACTGCTGGTGCAGGTATCTGTGCTGCTGGTTCTTCGCCGGCAGTTTCTGCTGCGGCAGCCTGCGGGACGCTGAGTTCAGGAATCGTCTGGGCATCAGGAGCTGGAACTGCGGTTTCGCCGCTGCTCTGACTTTCGCCAGCGCCGGTCACAGCTTCGCCATCGTCGCCAATAACATCTGCCGTAATTTCAGTCATCTCAGACTGTAACGCAGCGGCAGCCGGAACTTCATCCTGCTGAGCCACAAGAACCATAGTCGATACCAGACACAGGAAAAGCGCCAGAATGGGCAACAATCTCCTGGGCGGTCGCCAGACAACGCTCATGGAAAGACCTCCAAACGACAAATTTGCAATTACAAGCTATGGATTATAAACGAGCCTCAACGGGAAGTCAACGAAAGCGTACCCCGTGTACCGGGAGCAAGTTTTGATCCATCATCCCCAAACATCTGCGCAATCGCCCGGGCGATTGCTCTCTATGATTCTGTGGCGAAGTGGCAGGCAACTCGATGATTGGAAGCGATCTCGCGCAAAGCCGGGCGATTCTGACATTCAATTCTGGCCAGAGGGCAAACAGATCGGTAACAGCAGCCATCACTGCTGACCGGCGCAGCAACGGCCACCGTGCTCTCGGGCAAAACAGCCCCTTCGCGCAGAAAAAGCGCGGCTTCAAGCAGATGCCTGGTGTATGGGTGACAACCATTAGTCAGCAGCTGGTCAGCCGGAAGTTCCTCGACCAGATTACCGCGATAAAGCAGAATGATACGATCAGAAATCTGACGCACCACCGCAACATCATGCGAAATGAAAAGCATAGCCAGATTGCGTTCTGCGCGCAGCCGGATCAACAACTCAAGAATCTGCGCCTGAACCGATACATCAAGAGCAGAAACCGCCTCGTCAGCAATCAACAGCCCCGGGTTAAGCATCAAAGCTCGGCAGATGCCGATACGCTGCCGCTGCCCACCACTGAATTCTGACGGGTAGAGATCAAGAGCGCCGGATTCGAGACCAACATCGGCAAGAGCGCTGATTAAAAAGGCATCGATATCCTTTGCCGGCATCATCTTATGTATTTTGAGCGGTTCACAGATGATCTGCCGTACAGTCATGCGCGGATCGAGAGAACCAAAAGGGTCTTGAAATACCATCTGCATGTTTTTAATTATTGCCAGACGCTCGGCACCCTGCCGACCAAACATTTCATGACCGCATAGTTTAGCCGAGCCCGAATCTGGCTCGTAGATACCCATAAGAACGCGCGCCAGAGTCGACTTGCCAGAACCGCTCTCGCCAAGCACACCTAGAGTTTCGCCGGCGGCGATCGAAAAACTGACATCATGCAGAGCGCGCAGCGCCTGAGGTTTGCTGCCCCTGAGGCGATCGCTGATATTTTTCAGCATGCTGCTTTCAATCGCAAAACTGCGACTCAAGCCAGTCACTTCAAGAACAGGCGACGTTACAGACATTTCACACCAGCCCTTTGTGCAGCGGGTAAAAGCAGTTTACCTGCCAACCGGCCGACAACTCGACCAGAACCGGGCGCTGTGCCCGACACGGATCCTTGGCATAGTGACAGCGGTCTGAATAAACACAGCCTTTCGGCTTCTTGTCAGGCGCAGGCAGAGTCCCAGCAATCGAAACCGGCAATTTGCGTTCATTAACCAGTCTCGGCAACGCTGAAACCAGATCGGCGGTATATGGATGCGCCGGGGCTTCCAGAATACGCGAGGTAATACCAGTCTCAACCAGACAGCCGGCATAAAAAACCGCGAGCTGGTCTGAAACGGCGCGGATTACGCCAAGATCGTGACTGATAAAAATCATGCTGCGCTTTTCCTGCTCAATCTGCTGGCGCAATCCTGAAAGCAGTTGCACCTGCAGTGCCGCATCGATAGCAGTTGTCGGCTCGTCAGCGATAATCAGCTCAGGCTCAAGAACCAGCGCCATAGCGATCATGGCGCGCTGTCGCATGCCACCGCTTAGCTGATGAGGATATGAGTGCATAAACTTTTCCGGATCACTGAAACCAGCGCGCTCAAGAGCCAGCATAACTTTTGCATCAGCATCAGCCCTGCTGCTTGCCGGAAAATGGGCATAAACAGTCTCGGCAATCTGGTCATACAGCGTCATCAACGGATTCATCGCCGTCATCGGTTCCTGAAATATAAAGCCAACCTTGCGACCGCGCAACTGGCGTAATTCAGCCTCGCTGGCCGTAAAAATCTGGCAACCGTCAAAATCTATAGTACCGCTACGTGCATGCACAGAACCTCTGGGTAAAAGCGCGGCAATACTCATTGCCAGCACTGACTTGCCAGAACCTGATTCTCCGGCTATTCCAAGACAGCAGCCTTTTTCGACGTGCAGCGAAACCTGCTCGATTACCGGCAGAATGCGTCCGTCGCTTCCCTTAAGCTGTAATGAAAAATTATCGATTTTAAGCAAGGCAGACCTGACTTATACCAATTCTAATTATTTCGTTCGTTACTACCTGCGTCATTGTGCTGTTGTAAGTCTTTTCGTGCTCGTAATTTTATCGTAATCGATGTCTTTGTCGCTGGCAATTACAAAGGCAACTCTGGTCTCTATTCATCTGCTGCGAACGAATTTATTGTGAATAGTATTATAACTTCATTTTCATCTTGCAATTATCACAGAGACGAGCTTTCAGAGCCAAAGAGCAGGCGCCAGTTCATGACGTCATCCCAGACTGTGCTCGAAGCAACCGACGTGCCGGCTTCGCCATGATAGAGTCCGATGTCGTTGGGCTGGAGCAGAAAAGCAACCGGCTTGTGCTCTTCAAGATAGGCGCCGACCTTGGCGCGCGCGGCCTGCGTCTCTTCGTCGACAAAGACCGAGTCGAGCTTTTTCAGAGCACTGTCAAGCTCTTCGTCAGCAACACCGGCAAAGTTCAGGCTGTCGAGAATACCTGGTGATGAATGCAGAAAAGCAGTCCAGTTGCCTGCTGCCGGCAGCTGATAGCTCAGCAGCGCCGTGTCAAAATTACCGGCACGCAGACGACCACCGACAAATTCGGCCCAGGACACTGCTTCTACCACGGCTTTTATTCCGGCATGCTGAAGATCTTCTGCGATCTTATCAGCCATTACCCGGCGCAAAAGGTTGTCATCATTGACCAGAATGCTAATCTGACAAGGTTTGCCGGCGGCTTCCCTGATGCCATCGCCATTGCTGTCTTTAATTCCGGCCTCATCGAGCAATTGCAACGCGCGAGTCAGACGGCTGGTCTGACTTTCGGCCGCACTGGTTGCGCTGGCAAGAGGATTCTGATAGAGCAGGCTGGCGTCAGCATGAAACTGATTTTTCATTTTTTCACGGTCGGCAATCAAATCGAGAGCCTGTCTGAACTTAACACTGTCAAACGGTGCCCGGCGATTGTTAAACACCCACAGCATTCTGGCCGGATTCGGGTAGCGCACGAATCTGACATTTTCAATTTTCATCATTTCAAGTTGCTCAGCCAACATTGACGGCAGATTAAGCCAGTCATAATGCTTGGAGCGGAAATCTGAGATCAGCTGCTGGTAGTTGAAACTGCTGTGGATCAGCACCTGTGGGCGAGAGGCTACACCAGCGTCGAAAAAGTGCTGGCTTGGCTCCAGCAGAAGGTAAGAGCCTTTGTCACGTTCCTTGATCGCATACGGGCCAAGACCGACCGGGTTGTCGATATAAGTCGCCCAGGTGTAAGAAGCCGGTTTTTCAGCCGCATCGTCCTTTTTAAACGCTGACGGCAGAACCGGTTCAGAATATTCGAGGTCCTTGAGCAGGTGCGCAGGCAGAATTCCAACGGCAAGCAGATCGAGATACTGCCGGGAATCGCTGGCAAAAACTATTCTGGTACGCTTGCCCTGACCGAACGATGAAATACTGACAACGCCCTTTACCAGCTCGGCATAGGGACTCTGCACCTTTTCGTTCTGCATCTGCTGGAAAGTAAATTAGAGATCACGCGGGTCAAAAGCAGTGCCATCATGCCATTTAATATTG
>MFYY01000058.1:10213-11066 GCA_001787855.1 Candidatus Riflebacteria bacterium GWC2_50_8
CGTAAAACTGCCATCGGCGAGCTTTCTGAGCGGACTCGCATGCACAAAATTGCACACCATCCTGCTGTGCTCGGCGGTCATGTGACCAACCGGGTTAAGACCCATCGGGTCACCGTAAATGCCGATACGAACAAATTTGCCACTGCTGTCTTTGAGCATTGCGTCAATGTTTTCGGGAAGAGTAACTTTCTTCTGGCAGCATCCGCCGCTGATAAGTGCGACAACAACTACCGCCAGAAATACAAGAGTGCGTGATTTTTTCATAACTTTCCTTGGCTATTTCAGGGTTTGACAGCTGGCGAGGCCGGCAGAGATACTGCCCCGGTCGCCGCAACGTTTGGCAGAATAACCGGAACACCCTCAACCACCGCATCAGGCAACTGTGGCTGTGGAACGCTGACCGGCTGTCCATCAATGACTGCGTTTGGCAAAGGCTGGTGCGGCTGGACCGGCGGCGCTTCGGCCGGCAGTTTATTAATTTTTACCAACATATCTTCAGCCCATTTTTTCTGCTGCGGGCTGACCGTTCGCGAGCCATGCAGCCGCTGCAGAATCTGCTGCGCATTTGCTCCCTGACCGGCATTCAACATGTTCTGCGCCATGCCGATTTCAGCTTCGGTTACCGAAGCAATAAGCGACTCAGCGTGCTGCTTGATTTCTGGCGGAGCAGCTGAAAGGGCCACGTCTTCAAGATACGGTCGAGCCAGGTCGAGGCGTTGCGATCTTACATAGACCACACCAAGATCGCGCTTGAACACCATGTTATCGGGATGCAGCTCAAGAGCCTTCTGCAAGGCGCTTTCAGCACGGGCCTGATCACCGAGGTTCGACGCGGAAATTCCAAGTATGTTTA
>MFYY01000059.1:0-13605 GCA_001787855.1 Candidatus Riflebacteria bacterium GWC2_50_8
AATAATAGTCTCTGCGGTATTTTATCGGTGTATCAGGCCGGAACCGGATATGGCGAAGGACGCTATTCACCTGTGCGAACGACCACATTCGATACCGAAAACTTTGCCGCACAGCTGGTGAGCATTAGATACGAATGGCCTGATACACCGATAAAATACCGCAGAGACTATTATTACCAGAACGATGACGATAACTTTGCCAGACCACCCCATCGCCGTGATTAAATCTTCCATGTTTTACTGATCTGTCATTGCGACGAGCAGAGCGACGTGGCAATCTCAATGATTTGCTAAGAATTCGCAACATTGCAAACACATCACTATACTTGCCTTTTTAGGCCTGCTTGAGAAATTCAAAAAAATAATCGAGCAGGCCAGATCTTTATATTAGAAGCCTCAGAGCTAATCGCCAGCTGTGCACGGCACAGGACGCTTTTTAGCAAAATTACCCGGAAAATTTCCCCACTTGGCGTCTGAAAAATTCAGACTATATTACATTCAGGTTCAGAACCACGAAGCAGAATTCGAATTACGGTGAATCCGAAGGTACGCTTCGCGCCAGCAATTGATCGGCACACCGACCGGCTTTCAAAGGCAAACCTCTTTCCAAAACAGCTGAAAAACTGGCAAAATTTGTCAGCGTGGTTATTCTTTGCCTTGAATTCAACAACTCTAATGTGCACCTTCGAACTATTGCGACCCGCAACAATCTGCAGGCGCAGAGGCAGGCATATGCGCGGTGCCCTTTCAATTCTCAAACAACTGGAGATTCTTATGTTCTACATTCGCAAGATACTTCTGACTCTGATAACGGTTAATGTGCTGATTATGCTGCTTCATAGCACTATTCCAACAGTCTGGAGCGCAGTCACTTTAACGCCTGTCGATGACTGGCAATATTACACAACACCTCGGAATCCTTTTTCAGAAACGAATCAAGATCCAATGAGGTCGCTCTATGAAGCGCCTTATTATCTTGCAGGAATCTGGCTGATCCTGGAACTGATTCGGCTGATGCTGGTTATGGGAGGCATAAGCGCCATCGTAACAGTTTTTACAATACTACTGCTGCTCGCATCAATCAGCGGCCCGATGGTAGGCTCAATATGCGACCAGGGCAGGGCAAGTGCCGAGCGCAACGGGTTTGCCACCGGCGGCGCCAAAGACATCAACAATTTCCGGGCTAATATTGCAGCAGGCTATCTGCCGCAGCCAACTGACATAACTTACGAAGGGCTTTTCTATGACTACAGCTTCAACACAGGCAAACCAGCGGTAGAATCACAGCCAGGCGACAAAAGGCTCTTTCTGCCAACCTGGTCATCGGCAGTCAGCAGAAATCAGCGCAGCGGCGAGGTTGAACATTTCCTCGCAGTCGGCCTTAAATCAGAGTTAGACACGGCTCAGTTTGCCCGCAAAAAACTCAACATGGTTGTAGTGCTTGATATCTCGGGTTCGATGGAAAGCCCGTTTGATCGCTATTACTACGGAAGCACCCGGGCAAGGGCTGATATTACCAACGAATCTGCAAAAATGAGCAAGCTGAAATCAGCATGCTCATCGATAGTGGCCATGCTTGAGCATCTGCGCCCAGACGACCGCCTCGGCATCGTTCTATTTGACCATGAAGCGCATCTGGCTAAACCAGTGTCGCTTATTTCGATGACTGACATGGCGGCACTGAAGGAGCACATCCTTAAACTGGAGACTAACGGCGCAACTAATATGGAAGAAGGGTTGGAAATGGGTCGCGATTTGCTTAAGCCCTTTATTCTTAGCAATCCTGCCGAATACGAAAATCGCATAATTTTTCTGACCGATGCGATGCCAAACACCGATGACACAAGCGAATTCGGGTTGCTCGACATCGCCCGGCGGATGGCTGAGCACAAAATTTACACGACCTTTATCGGTATGGGTCTCGACTTTAACTCGCAACTGATCAAGTCAATCAGCCAGGTGCGCGGCTCCAACTATTATTCGGTGCATTCGCCCGCAGACTTTAAAAAGCGACTGGCTGATGAATTTGAATGTATGGTAAACCCGATGGTCTTTGATCTGACACTAACACTCAAGGCGCCGGGATATAGAATAAAGCGGGTTATTGGTTCGCCTGAAGCTGACATGGCAACCGGCCGGATCATGCAGGTCAAAACGCTGTTTCCAGCGCCCACTGACGAAAACGGTACTCGTGGTGGCATTATTCTATTGCAACTTGAAAAACTAAGCGACGACTCGAACATTACACTGTCGGTTAACTATGAAGATCGTATGGGGTGCGAAGGAGAAGTTGCCGGCACTTTCGCATTCAACAACAGTGAACCAGAACATTTCGATGACGCAGGAATTCGCAAAGGCATTGTGCTGGCCCGTTATGCCGACCTGATAAGAGATTCAGCAACCGGCAAACATAAACGGGTTAGCCCGGCTTCTGAGAACTCTGATGACGGTTCTGGCTGGAGTTACTGGGAACGCCCGGCCCGACCTTTGACCGTATCGACGATTGCCAGATCTGAAATCAGCAAATTTCGCGACTACCTGCAGTTTGAAATTTCAGCCATCTGCGACAACACACTCGAAAAAGAAGTTCATGTGCTCAACCAGCTAAGCCGAATTGTAGAAAACAAAGAAATTGCTCAATAAACCCGACAAAACTATGCGCCCGGCAAAATGTCGCCGGGCGCTTTTTTATTGGCGGATTCGGCAAAAACCCACCTCGCTATATATGAGTCGACTGCCACATATGAGTTCAAGAATTCTCTTTCATTCTGAGAAATCCTGCGACTTCGCGCATGAAGGTTGTAACCCTGCAATTCAAATGTGACAAACAATTAGTTCGCAAAGTTTATCCTGCTGTGATGGGCAGTTCAGTCGAGTGTCAGACCGTCGGCAGAGGCCGTGCTCAGCACAAACTGGCGCATCTGCTTTAAATTGTTGGGCACATCTTTATGCAACGTGGCATTGGAAGTAACCGCATAGCCCGGCGCAGTTACCAGGCTGAGAATAGCCTGGTGCGGGTCAGGCACAACGTTGCGTGGATACCACCATGAGGCGGCATCGAGACGTATATCTGCTGTTGAAACCAGGCCAGCGCTGGTTATACCATCATGTTTGGCCAGATAAGTAAATATTATCTGGTGGTCCCCCGCTGGCAGATTATCAAGGTGCAGATAGGGTTTGATATAGACAAAAGTCAGATTCAGCTTATCCGGCGAGGTAACCTTCATCGTCTGAATATCGCCTTCGAGCCGCAACAGGACGGGATTAACTCCGTCACAGGTCAGCCAGAGATTGCAGATAACCGAAGCTTCGTTCTTAGTCGGATTAAGCTCGGCATAAATGTCAGCAAGCGCAATGTCAAACTGCGCCGTCTCGGGAAAAGGCGGCAACCCTTCTATCTTCGGCGGTAACTGCGCCTCAGCCACTCCAGCCGGAAGAATAAAGACAACCAGCAACAGAATCAGCAGCAAATTGCGAAACGAACTGTAATTCATAAAAACCCGCCTGCGCATTGAGAATAAGCTCAACAAAACCCTTTGTGCCAGCCCGGCCATCTTAAAAGACAGCTGACAAGCACCGGAAGCGAAAAACAGGACAGAACTCATGATCAGAAACCACGCACACAAAGCAAAATATTATGCAGATTGCGGAGTTTGTCCAGCTCTTTTGATCTCGGTCAAAATGCCGGTCATGATCAGAACCGTGCCGGCAATTGCTGACAGGCTTATCTGTTCTCCGAGCAACAGCCATGCTAAAAACATCGCTACCGGCGGCTTGAAAAAAAAGAGGTAGCTGCAACGACCGGCCGAAAGGAAGGTAAGCGCTTTCATAAAAGTAAGATAACCAAGCCCGGTGCCTAGAATGCCGGCGCCAAGAATATTAGGCCAGGTATGTGCAGGCGGCCACAATCCGACACCAGCAAAATGCAGCAACGGCACATACAATGCCAATGCCGGCAGACAGCTGAGAACCATCACCATTAACCCACCATGCTTCTTTACCAGACGTTTTGAAAGCACTGTATAAAGACCAAATCCGGACATGGCGAAAATGCCGGCAGCGACACCGAATGGCTGATCTACCGATGCGTCTGCCTTATATGTCAGCACAATAATCCCTAAAAGGCCGAGCAACAGGGCAAATACCCGTCGCAAGGTCATCCGTTCTCTGAGAATCAGCCATGCAAAAAAGTTGGTCGCAAGCGGATTCGCCGAAATCAAAATAGCGGCAGTCGAAGCCCTGGAATATTTTATACAGATGGCGTGAGCTCCCATCGACAAAAGAATGTTCAGACAACCGAGAATAGTCATGTCTCTAACATCTTCACGCCGCAACTGCCGTATTTTAGCGCGACTGGTCCAGAGCAGAACCGGCAACAGGATCATAGTACCAACCAGAAAGCGCCAGAAATTCATCAGAAAAGGCTCTATATCGTTGCGCACCGGGTTAACTATTATTTCGATAGAAGAAAATGCAATGACAGTAAAGACCAGGTAAAAAGCAATAACAAACCTGCCGGGATGGGCATTATTGCTGGTTTCCATAATAGAGCTTTCCTTACAGGAGTTCGTAAGCGGTTTCCTTATCAGCAGATTTGAGAATTTTCGATTTGATGCCAGATGATACAACCAGTTCAGCCGCCAACGGGCAAAGAACAATTTTCTTGCCGGCAACTTTGCGTGTCAGTTTCTCCATTGCTGCAGCCCGCAACACCGTTTTTCCGGTAACTGAGTAATCACGCCTGCCCTGCTGGTTGCCAATAGTGCCCATCAACAGAGGTCCGGCGGCAACTCCAGCGCCAATAGCTATGGTGAACAGACCAGCGGTTTGGCGACGGCGATTCATCTGATCAATTGCGACAAGAAGTTCTTCGGCAGCAAGAGTCGCACGCACGGCCGGCGCAGCAGCACCAAGAACCGGCAGAAACACAACCATTATCGCATCGCCGATAAATTTTTCGATAGTGCCAGAATGTCTGTTGACGGCAGTTTCTGCCTCTGTCATAAACTCGTTAAGCATCTGCACAATCTCTTCAGGCTCTTTCTGCTCGGTCATCGTCGTAAAATCACGTATGTCACTGAAAAGAACGGCACCATCAACACGGGTTGCGCGCGGAGAAACCTTGCCGCCAATGGCGTCTCTGGCGATATCTGACAAAAATCGATTGAGATATTCCTTCTCTTTGAGGCCGGCAGCCATGTTGTTAAAATTCTCACAGAGCTGCCCGATTTCGTCGTGTGAAGTTACGTCCATCCGCAAATCATAGTTTCCATCGGCCATAGCAGCTACGCTCGACGACAACTGGCGGACCGGCCTGATAAAAATCTGCGAAAAATAGCGACTGATCAGTATCACGATGATAATGAGCAGCATTATTGTTGCGAATAACCAGACCGCCGTTCTCGGCAATGACTGGTTAGCAACATCGTTTGGCTCAAACGCCGCAATAGACCAGTCAATATCATCAAGTCCCCTTCCAACCGCAAAACAATTGACGTTCTCGATGTTCAGCGCAGCCTTGAAAGACCCGCCAGCAAGATTAAGATGGCGCAATAATCGAACGAAGCCCGGGCGCGTTTCCAGCCATGTCGGGGTTACCTTCTCGCGAAACGATGTATTCTGGTTTACCAGAAGGTATTCCGGAAAATTAACCTTGTCCGTCTGCCATTCATCCACCATGCGCTCCTGAAATGGCGCACGGCTGACAATATACATGAAAAATTTTGTCGGCTGCCTGTTTTCGTCATATTGAAAAAAGTTTATCATCCATATGGCGCCGTGCAGTGCCTTGAATTTAAACAACTGCCCCTGCTGCAGAGCCATCTTATACAAACTGTCACGACCCATTATATCGGCGGCAGATTCGATTATAAGACCGTCACCGACCGACATTCTCGCATTCTGCGCAGCAAACTTAACATTATGCTGCATGAACTGCACAAGCAGTTTCATCAGTCGCGAACCTTCTGCTGCTCGATCAATGTTCTCAGGCAAAGGCTCGTTAATCTTGAACAGATCTATTTTTCCGGTTCTGTCGCAGACATAAAACTCTCTGATCGAATGACTGTGCAATTCAACCGTGGATTCTTCGAGCAGCTCGTCTATTGTCTTTTCCCCGGCCTCGCAGCGTTCCTGAAACAGCTGCAGGCTCAACAGCATGTTGCCAAGACGATTCTGATAATTATTCTCAAGGGCTACAATTTTGTTCTCAAGCCGGTTAAAAATTTCAGAACTGGCCTGCAATCTATGAACATGCAGCTGCGAAAGCGCCTGAAAAAGCAGCGCAAGCACTGGCAGCAGACATGCAGACGCAGCCAGCCATGAAAAATGTCTTGAGATTGAAAAGGACATGAATCGCTGCCCTTCTAGATTGTTCAGGCACAAAAAAGTCATCAAAAGTAACATGACTATGATAAAACCCTTGAGAAGAACATGACTCTTGCCAGAAAAGTGGCTGGGGAACTCGGTAACGATAAGAGATAGCAGACGATTTTTGTCTTCTCTTCCGCCAATCTGGTTTGCGCAGAAAGAATAAACCTTGTTCCCAGAAACGAAAACACCGTTCGGGCGAGCAGCAACATGCACAGCGAGTTCGGTCGCAGCAGGCTTCTGCTGCCGGCTTTCCAGAATAGTCTGCAATTCTGCAAGCTCAGCGGTAAAAATTTCACTGTTATCTTTAAGCAGCAGATGCTGCTGCCTCTTCTGATACCAGGCAAAATCACCATAAACAGTGTCTGGAATAAAAACAAAATAATAACCAAGCAGTTGATCACCAAATTTTTCTGGAGATCTGATCTTAGGAAAGCGGTTCGTAGTATGCTTTGGCGTAATATGACTCATGTGACTGCCAATAATAACAAGCCCCTGCTGATTGCCAAAAGTGCCATAAAACGCTGTAATATAGTTAGCCAAATAAATTGGGGCAAATGAATTGCCAAGATAGTTCTCCAGCAATATTCTTACATGCTCTGGTGTAAGCCATCTACTAACAGTGTTCAGCTTTTCATATAACCTGAAAAAATCGATCCATGTTGCATGTTCCTCTGGCGTGAAACCGAACCTGTCAGTAATTTTTATATCGGGATCCGCAACAGAGAATTTAACCGCCTCACCGAATTCTTCTCTGAGAGCGCTGGAAAGCGCGGGCAATGACAGGCTGGTCAATTTGCCGGTACGGTTAAGAATGTTGAAAAACTCAATGCCAGCAAGGTTTTCCGATGCAATTATTTCTGGCATAGCGGGCAACATACTCTGAATTTCAGCCAGATATGCACTGCGATTAAGCCTCAGCAGACGCTGTTCCTGGTTCTGTATTATAAACAGAAACAGCAGCGTGAAGAGAATTACGGCAGCAAGAATGAACAGACCTGTTGCGCGCTTCATGGTGATACCTCCGGATTGTGTCCGGATATGGCAACGACATCTATAAGTCCGGCTTTTCCCTTTACTGCTATTGGCTCCAGAATCGAGAACAGAAAAGCATTGCCGGTCTTTTCGATCAGGCTTCTCGTGGCAAGAATTCTGGCGTTTCCGCCACGCCCTGCCATCTTTTCAAGCCTGGCCGCCAGATTAACCGTATCACCGATAAATGTGTAATCGAGACGGTTGTGCAATGAACCGATATGACCCGCAATAACAGATCCACCGGCAACACCGGTTCCTGTAGTCAGACCGGCAAAATCAGGATATTCCTGCTTTAGCAGGCTCACATCGCTCTGAATCTGCAAAGCCGCAGCGATAGCCGACTTTTCCGCCTGCGCGCCTGGTTGCTGCTTGAATGCCGCCATCGCGGTATCACCGATATACTTGTCGATATCGCCGCCATGCTCTCTGACAGCATTTTCGCATACAGCAAGAAACCGGCTCATCATTCCCATAGCCTCTTCAGGCGACACCTGATCTTCTAATGCCGAGAAATCGCGGATTCCGGCGAACAATATGATAACTTCCGCACGCTCGGCAACGATCTTCTGCTCGCCGGCAGCATGTTCGAACAGATCGGCCCGCAGATAGTTGCGCATCTCGGCTTTTTCCCTGAGTCCGCCAATCATCTGCCCGAAATTTCTGGTCAGAACACTTATTTCATCAGTAGTATTGCCGGGAACCAGTTGCCCGGAATAGTCTCCGCCGGCGACCTTTGCAGCCATATCAGACAGTTGCAACACTGGTCTCAGAAAAAATCCCGAGAAAAAATTCACGATCAACACTGCGGTCAAAACTGCTGCCATAGACGTTAACAGCAGAGTTATCACCTGCTCGCGCTTTGGATTCAGCCCGGCAACGATCACCTTTTTTACAGCCATCCCGACACTGTCAACATCGCTGAACGGGCGGGCATAAACCAGGTAGCTGTCATTGTTCCACTCATGAACAAAGCGAAAAGAATTACCTGTCATGATCGAGAAATTAAGAATATTTCGCAACTTTCTCGAGGCTGGCAGACGGCTTGTCCCATCCGTCAGTCTACTGGCAAAATACAGTCTGGAAGGTGATCCTGAAGGAGTCTTCGGGTAATTGCCAAGAAACTTCTGCAGCATGGATTTATGATTGAAGCCGAGATTAAGACAGGCTGTTATATTGCCGGATTTATCATAAATATAAGTAATGAAGGTGCTGAAAGTAGTTCCGCCAAGGTCAAAACGCCGGATGCGATTCTGCAGATCCTTCTGCAGCAACTCGGTTTTCTGCAGGATGTGATCGCTGAATCCACGCGTTGGCGGCGGGAAAGCCTTATCGATAACTTCGAGGGCAAAACCATTCTCTTTCAAATCCGCCCGGTTCAAAGAGATAAGATAACAGTTCCTCTGTCTTATCGCTTCTGGAGCAATATCCGATGCTGACCAGGCTTCACCATCGCGTTTGATTAATATGGCAACATCGCAGCCAAATTGTTTCAGATCATTGTAAATAGCCCTTGTCACCGACATATTGACTTCGTTATTAATATGCCTGCCGATAAGCTCGCCTTTCAGATATAATTCAAGGTTTGTGGTCTGCAGAGCCACAGATTCTTCAACTTCCGACAGTTGTTTATCCAGCTGAATAAATTCATCGTTCTGCATTTCAAGACTGATTCTGGCGGTATTGATCGCGCTGGTCAGTCCTCCGGTAATAAGAGGAAGAACAATAATTGCAAAAGTGGTCAGGTTAAACCGGGTTTTCAGCGACCAGCTTAAAGCCAGCTCAGGAACGCTGGTAAACGGCAGCAAAAGACACGCCAGGCCGGGCAACCACAAAATTATGCCAATGACAGCCAGCATCCATTCGCTCATGCTGTCTTCCGGTTTCTTTTTTAAACCTACAGTTAACAACAGATCCGGGTTGGCAAAATGCTTGTCAGAATAGTAAAAAACGCCGTTCTGCCAGCTGTATTGCCTGCCACCGGCATGGTCAGCGGCAAAACCATGCAAAAGGTTTTCGCTGATCGTTGAGTTTTCAACTGCCCTGTTTCCGTTTAAACTGTAGGCGCCGGCGATTTCACTGCGCTGTTTGGCGAGTTTGAGTGCGCGCTCCTCCAGCCACAGCGATCTTGCCTGACTTGTCGGGATCAGTGCCAGAAGATAACCGATGCCCTTTACCCGGCCCGTAAACTCCAGTTTAACCAGTGCAATATAGTTTCGCTCACCCTTGAACATTACCAACTGGCAATTTACCGGTAAGGTTGAAAAATAATCGGCGGTAAGAAAGTCGCTTATATTGGATTTGACAAACCCGTTTGCAATCTTCCTCTCAAGAACGCTCAGCTTGTCCGGGACAATAACGCTTCTCACAAAGGACTGCCAGGCACGCTTCTGTTCGAGGTCCTGCTGTCCAGACGGAATCAACACGTCAAACTTTTCAGAAAACCAGATAAGGCTGGAACGAACCGGAAAATACCGGCGAAACATTTTCTCCATGGCAGCCAGGGAATCAGGGCTTAGCTGGCCAACAGAAAGTGCCTTTGCAGCCCGCTCAGCAAACTTTTCAAGAGAATGCTGAATAACCTGCGACTCAACCATTTCGCTTTGCAGTTCGGCCATGGCAACTTTTGCGTCGTTAAGGCTGCGATCAGTAATACTGCCCTGCAGTTCCTGATGATATTGCTGAAGAATGAGAGATAAAAGAGTTGCGGTAAGCAACAAAATTACTGCAATAACAAACGACAGTCGGAAAAATCCCGACCGCGAGCGATAAGCGATCCTGTCTTCTGCCATCGTATGCAAAATATTTGCTCAGGCTGGTAAACTTTAACTGAAAAATCCAGTATAATTGTAACTCAGATTATACCCTATCATCATCTGATGAATCAGGAGAAAATATATGACCTTCAAAGCCGTTCGCACGAACCTTTTTCATCGCATCATCGGCCTTGTCCTGATGCTGACAATTCTCGGTACCAGTCCGGGAATCTTTGACACAATAAATCTAAACGCCGTACATGCCGCTACCACGAGCGCCGCGACAACCCCGTTTAGTGAAAACAAGGTCGACCTGGACGCCGCCAACCCGCTGGCGGTTTCAACTTCTGACAGCGGAGCCCAGAAAACGGCAATCGTAGCCGACCAGAGCAAGATTGACGAATTAAAAGCCGCAGAAGAAGCTGAAAAAAAGAAACAGATGAGCAAGATCGAGGAGATCGCATGGTCGGTCGGCAAAGCCCTGCTACCGACACTTGCGGTCATGGCCTTCTCAGCCGCAGTTGTCTGCCCGCTGGCCTGGATAGTTGTTGGCGCTGTAGTGGTCGGTGCTGCCACTTCCGGCATAATGACCTTTGCCTACGAGACCAGAAAAAATTCGTTCAGATCAGAATCTGAAAAGAAATCGATGGATAAGATCTGGCGCGAAGTGTCTATTCAGGCGGCAATAAGTGGTGCCATGGCGCCATTCAACATGTTGACGGCCGGCATGGTGCAAGCTGTCGGGCCGCTTACCATGAAAACCATCATACAGACCGCCGCAAAAGCTGGCGCAGTCAGCTTTCTCGGCAGCACGGTGTCTAACGTTACCAAGGGCGCCGTAACCAATCTCTGGTATAACAACTATTACAATTATGATGAGCGCGAAAAACAGCTCAAGACAAACATCGCCGCTCTTGAGGCTAAAACTTCACGAACACAGGCAGAAGATCTTGAACTGGCGGCGGCTCTTAAAGAACTCGACACTATTACCAAAGAAAAATACACCTGGGACAATTTCAGGAAAGACGAAAAGAAAGCGCTGGTATCAGCCGGTATATCAGGGGTTCTCGGGGGCATTGCCGGGCGCTATGCCGCTGAAACTGACTGGGCAAAAAAAGTATCAAGCAAACTTTTCGGCACCGTATCAAAGGCTAATCTCGTTTCCAACGCCGTGGTCAGCAATCCGTTCGCTTTTGCAACCGGTGCGGCCAGTGCTGCGGTCGATAAAAAAGAGATTCTCAACCAGATTGAATACAACCGCCTGCAGCAGGTTAAATACGAAAAAGATTCTGCCGCCTGGGGTTATTACGAGCAGAAAATCTCGGATCTTGAGGAAGCCTACAAAAGCATAAGCCTCTCAGAGGCAGGCAAACAGGCGCTCATTGGCAACGCTGCCATGCAGACAGCAATAGTCGGCACCTCACTGGCCAAAACCAGAATCTGGGATCTTCCCTCACAAAAGCGTGCGAAGGTTCAGCAGACCTACGAAGAACAAAGCGAAGAGTGGAAAAAAGTTGCCGATGTCAGACAGGAACTGGAGCTGATGAAATATCGCCGACCAGTCGCCTCTGATTATCAGACAAAGTCCGAGTATTCACAGGCATTACGCGAGTATGTGACTGAGCTCAACTCATTGCGCAATGACTATAGCAGAGCCAAGATCGATGCTGCCGCCGCCCAGAAAACCCCGGACGGACAGGCACGCATGCAGGAAATAGAAAAGAAGGTTACTGCCGAAATCGAATACAACCGCCAGTCTGAACTGGCACGCGCGCTTGGGCGTGAATCATATGTTGAATTCAAAATGAAAGAACTCGAAAAAAGTCCTGAAAATGCCAATCTGACTCCGGCAGAGTTGCGCGCAAAAGCATCAGAAGCGGTTGCCAACGGTTATAGAGAAACCGCAAAAAACAGCGCAATCAAGCTCGCGCAAATGGAAGAAAAGCTCGATCGTCAAAACGCAAACCTGACCGGCAAAGTTGAACGCGGTGACGACGGCAAACTCTACGTTGTAGTCTCTGACGAACGTGGCAATGAAGTTATGCGCCAGGCTTACCTGAGCGGCGACGGATCCAGCCTGGTCTCCAGAATAAAGGGCGGCACTCCTGCCGAGATGAAAGAAGCCGAAATAAGCAACGTTGTGAAACAGGCCTACAACCAATCTGCAATGGTAAAGCCCACTTCGTTCAGAAATGAATATGTCAGCATGCGCGTTAACCAGATGCGCGCTGACGGGTTAACCGAACAACAGATTGACAGCCAGCTCAGTGGCATAGTTAACGAAGCCAACAGCAAGATGGTGCAAACCTATGGCAGCTGGCAGAACGTCGCTAAAGCCGAGATTCTGGCGGAAGGGCTGGCACGCGCCAAATACGAAGACGGTGCCGCACCCAATCTCGGCAAGATCCTTGATTTCTTGAAAAAAGGTCTTAGCGACCGCACAATTTCCACCGTCCAGAACGAAATATCTGGCGGTATAACTGGTGTAGTGCCCAAGTCGATTATAAAGTCAGACCCGCTTGCGCCAATCTTTAAAACTGATGAACGCGACGAAGCAACGCTCCAGCGGATCACAGACAAAGCGATGCGCGACTATTACCTGCGCAACAACGAAAATTACCGCTGACCCGGCAATCACCAGGCGGCTCAGTCACTACGGCTGAGCCGCCTTTTGCTTTAGCCCTTGCCGCCACCATCATTTATTGAGTCGGCAAGCTTGCCAAAACGGCTGGTCTGTGAAAAAATAGCCGGGTGACAAAAGCATTTTCAATCAATACCATCATCTGGCGCCTTGCTCTCTGGCTGGGCGTTGCGCTGATTCTTTTCATAACCGCCACAGCTATGCTGACCGACTATCAGAAAGTAATCGACCTTGTTGCGACAATTTCGTGGAGTTACCTGATCGCCATAATCGCCGCCGTTCTCTTTAATTACGCGCTTCGCTTCATTAAATGGAACTACTTTCTTGGCATCGTTGGGGTAAGCGTGCCATTGAAACTGAATTTGTGGATCTTCTTTTCGGCATTTACCATGGTGCTGAGCCCTGCCAAAATCGGTGAACTGGTAAAATCCTTTCTGCTCAAATCACGACTCGGCATTGCGGTAGCGAAAACAGCTCCAGTAGTAGTTGCGGAAAGGCTGACCGATCTTCTCGGTCTGCTGATTCTATGCGCAATTGGGTTTTCACAATTCGCCTTTGGCGGAAAAACCCTGGCGCTTGTAGCGATTATTATGACCGGCGGCATACTGGCGCTTACCAGACCAGCGTTCTGGGGCATGCTCGATCGCCTGCTCAGTGGCAAAGCCAAGTTGAGCAAAATTCGTGAATCCATAAAAGCCATGCAGCAGAGCACACGCGATCTTTTGTCACTGCGATCTCTTGCTTTTTCGGTGCCGCTCAGCGCCTGTTCATGGGGTGGCGAAGGCGTTGCCCTCTACCTGATATTTA
>MFYY01000059.1:13625-14549 GCA_001787855.1 Candidatus Riflebacteria bacterium GWC2_50_8
TTTCTTTGTTTGCACACGCCTTTTCTTCGATAGCCGGAGCCGTTTCATTTTTGCCGGGTGGCCTTCTGGTAGCCGAGGGAACCATGGGCGCATTTTTTGTTTTTGCCGGCATTCCAGACGCCACGGCAGTTTCGGCAACCTTTTTAATCAGGGCGGTAACTTTGTGGTTTGCGGTAATACTTGGAACAGTGGTCTTCATGCTGGGTTATAATCAGGATGACCTGCAGGCATTTCAGCGCAACAGCGACAATCCACCAGAAAACAACCGTTTTGAGAATGGTTCAGAACCTTTAATTTAAACAACATGAAGAAATAAACTATGGAAAAAGTAGATTTAAACATCGTCCGAATACTTGAAGATTATAAATGCGGCCGGCTGACAGCCAGCGAAGCTGCCGAAAGGCTCTCACGCCCGGCTTTGCCAGCCTGCACCAATGCTCCTGCAGCCGATAATGACATTGAACTGCCGAATGCCGTGCTCGACGTTGACCGCGAAAAGCGCATCGGGTTTCCCGAAGCCATATATGGCGCCGGCAAGACTCCCCAGCAGGTCTGCGAAATATTTGAACGCCTCTTTGCGGCAAATGGCAAGGCGCTGGTAACCAGGTGCAGCGAAGAGACCATGAATCTGCTGGCAACCAGATGCCCGCAGACCAACATTAATCGCTCATGCGGTCTCGCCTGGGCAGTCAGTGAAATTGAGTTACGACCAGGTGCCCGGATAGCAATAATTGCAGCTGGCACATCAGACCTGCCAATAGCCGAAGAAGCGGCTCTTACTCTTGAATTCTGTGGTTACACACCAGAGCGGGTATATGATGTCGGAGTAGCCGGCATTCATCGCCTGCTCAAGCGTGTGCCGCGGTTCAGAGGCGCCGATGTAGTAATTGTGGTTGCCGGCATGGAAGGCGCACTGCCAAGCGT